>QMOL01000211.1 GCA_003648225.1 Chlamydiota bacterium | reverse complement strand
TTTAATAAAACTACTAATTCTGTTAATCAATGGGGCATAGAAGTCAAACATGAAAATCTGAAAACTCAAAAACCATTCCTTTGGAAAGTTAATAATAAAAACATCACTTGGATGTATCCTCGGGAATCAGATGAAGATATTAATAAAACAAAATCTATGACTGTTGAAAATTATGATGATTCTTCTATTTTATATATAAATCCAAAATTCGTCATTCCGGGAGCTCAGTTTGATGTTCAAGCCTTCTTCAATGACGGAACTATCGTTCAGTGGACCGCTCTTGCCGACGGAAAAGAATGGTCACAGGCGGGACAATGGCTTGAAAACAGTGGATCGGATTTTGTCGGGCTTTCATTAAAAGACGGTTCAGACGAAAAACCGGACTGGGTAATTTTCATTAAGGATTACCTTTTGTACGATAAACCTGTTTTTATTGAAATTACAGGATTGGGCTGGCGATGGCAATGGCCGCCAAATGGCAATGCTTCTCCTATTTATGCTGATTTTAGCGGTAATTCAGCTAAGCTTTACATTGCTCCTTCTCCTTCAGGGAAAAAAGAAAAAGATGTGCTAACAATTAAAGCCATTTTCCCTTCAGGAAATATTCGGTTTTGGAAAACGATTAGACCGGCAGCAAAATAATATCCGGATGAACCGATGACTTTGGGCTATTCATGTTCGGCCTTTTGAAAGCTGCAAACATATTTTTGATCAATCATTAATTAAAAAAATCTTGAAAAAATGAACAAATTACAAATTATTATGAATACTCTTTATTTGGCAGCCGCTCTTTCGGCAAGCGGAAAAATTAACGACTGGGAAAATCCAATGGTTTTCGGACGTAATAAACTTCCGGCACACTGTACTTTAATGCCTTATTTAAGCAAAGAAAACTCGTTGAAGGATAACATCAAATCTTCCGCTTTTTATAAATCGCTAAATGGCAACTGGAAATTTCATTGGGCAAAAAATCCTAATGAAAGACCTGTTAAATTTTACGAAAAAAATTTCGATGACACTAATTGGAATTCAATCCCCGTGCCTTCTAACTGGCAACTGCATGGCTACGGCACTCCCCTATACAGCAACGTCACTTATCCTTTTAAAAAAAATCCGCCGAAAGTTATGGACATTCCGGATAAAAGCTGGACTGCTTATGCCGCGCGAAATCCCGTTGGTTCCTATCGCACTATTTTTATAGTTCCGGAAAATTGGAATGAAAGACAGATCATCATTCATTTTGACGGTGTACAAAGCGCGTTTTATCTTTGGGTTAACGGAAAAAAGGTGGGCTATAGCCAAGGGAGCATGACACCCGCGGAATTCGATATTACGTCATTTGTTAAATCAGGGGAAAATATTCTCGCAGTGGAGGTTTATCGCTGGTCGGATGGTAGTTATCTTGAAGATCAGGATTTCTGGAGGTTATCAGGAATTCATCGTGATGTTTACATTTATTCCACGCCGAAAGTGCATCTTTGGGACTTTTCTGTTTCTTGTGATATTGATGAAAATTATAAAGATGCGCTGCTGAAAGTTAACGCTAAGATTCAAAATTATTCTTCAAAAGAAATAAATGATTATACTCTTGATGTTACCCTATTTGATAAAAATAAACCGATAGAAAAAAATGCTTTGGCTACAACAAAATTCCAATTAAACGGCAATCAGAAAAAAGAAATAAAGTTGAAGGCAAAAATAAAAAATCCGAAAAAATGGACCGCGGAAACTCCCTTTCTCTATACTGTTCTTTTAACTTTAAAAAACTCAAAAAATGAAGTTCTGGAAATTGAACAAACTGAATTCGGCTTTCGTAAAGTTGAAATTAAAAACGGTAAGCTCCTGATAAATGGCAAATCGGTTTTATTGAAAGGAGTTAACAAACATGAAATTGATCCTGATCTCGGGCGGGCAATTACTGAAGATTCTATGATCAAAGATATTTTATTGATGAAACGTTTTAACATTAACACCGTTCGAACAAGCCATTATCCCAATCAACCTCTCTGGTACAAATTATGTGATAAATACGGGTTATATCTTATCGATGAAGCAAACATAGAATCACATGGGATGGGCTATGGCAAAGAATCACTCGGCCATAATATATCTTGGCAGGCAGCGCATATTGACAGAGTCGTTTCTATGGTTGAACGTGATAAAAATCATCCTTCAATTATTATCTGGTCTCTTGGTAACGAAGCCGGTCCTGGTATTAATTTCCAAGCATGTTCGAAGAAAATAAAGGAACTGGATTCTTCACGTTTTATTCATTACGAACGTATGAACTCCGTTGCGGATATTGATAGTGTTATGTATCCTTCCGTACAGAATTTAATAAATGAAGGAGAAAAAAAATCAGATAAACCGTTTATTATGTGTGAATATGCTCACGCGATGGGCAACGCCGTTGGTAATCTTCAGGAATACTGGGATGCTATTGAAAAATATGACCGATTAATCGGCGGATGCATTTGGGACTGGGTTGATCAGGGATTGCGTAAAAGTACTTCGACAGGTAATCCAAGCACTGGAATTAATTACAAACCAAAACCTTTGGCACCTTTGAGAAAAGGAGAATATTGGGCGTATGGCGGCGACTTTGGCGACCGGCCAAACGATATGAATTTTTGCATTAACGGGCTCGTTCCGCCCGACAGGAGCATATCTTCAAAACTCCGGGAAGTTAAAAAAGTTTATCAGTATGTCGATTTTATTCAGAATTCAAAAAACATAAATAAAATAATTTTAAAAAATAAATACGACTTTATTAATTTAAATAGATTTGCCGTTAAATGGACTTTAAAAGAAGATGGTAAATTAATCCAAAAGGGAAAACTTAATGTTCCGGACACTTCGCCGGACAAAAAATCAACAATTTTACTCCCTATCGAAAATGTCAAGCTTAAAGCCGGCGCTGAATACTGGCTGCGTGTTGCTTTAGTTACAAAAGAAGATAATTTATGGTCCAAAAAAGGGCATGAAATCGCTTGGCAGCAATTTAAAATGCCATACAAAACCCCTGATACTCCGGTTATTAAAACCGCTGAAATGAAAGAAATTAACGTTGAGAAAAATGATGGTTATATTATTGCTCGCGGTAATGATTTTCTTGTTTCATTTAGTAAAAAGAGTGGAACCATTGATAAATATGTGTTTAACAAAAATACGATTATTTCTAAATCAACAAACGAACAAATTAACGGTCCTCTTTTAAATGTTTATCGCGCTCCTGTTGATAATGACGTGCATATCAACAAAAAATGGTTGAAATTTAAATTGAATAATTTAAAACGTGAAGTTCAATCATTGAAAATTTCATCCAAGAAAAATAATTCCGTTATAATTAAAAGTCTGATAAAGTATTCCGGTAAGAATGACTCGTATTTTATGCAGGAAATAACTTGGAATGTTTTGGGTAGTGGAGATATTATTGTTAATAATAAAATAAACCCCCACGGCCATTTCCCCGATTTACCCAGAATCGGCGTTCGTATGTTTTTACCTGAAAAATTGAACCAGATAAGTTGGTTTGGCAGAGGCCCTTATGAAAATTATTCCGATAGAAAATCAAGCGCTGATATTGATCTTTATAATAGGTCTGTAGATGATTTGTTTGTTCCTTATATAAAGCCGCAGGCAAATGGGAATCATGAAGACACTCGCTGGGTTTGCTTTACTGATAATAAAAATACAGGATTGATGATTACCGCGTCACAGTTATTTTCTTTTTCCGCTTTGTATTATACCGATAACGAGTTGGCCGCCGTGCGACATCCATGTGACCTTAAACGAAGAAATGACATTGTTCTTTGTTTAGACTACCGTCAAGCCGGATTAGGAGGAAACAGTTGTGGTCCCTACACTTTAGAAAAATACAGAATCATTCCTCAGCCTTGTGAGTTTGTTTTTTGTTTACGACCTTATTCCGCCGCAATGGGCGATAAATCAACTTTTGCGCGAAACATTAATGATTAGTTATAGAACGCTCGAAAAGGATATTCCAGCCTCGGAGAGACTTAAGGTAAATAGCCCCGTGGTAACGTGAGGTTTGGAATTATAAAAGTAAAAGCCAAATTTGGTTGATTACTGCGTTGATTTCAGTTCAGCGTATAAGAAATACGCTTTCGCTTTATCGCCTTATAATCGCCGAAAATTTGACTTTTTAAGGGACGACTGGTTATGCACGATATCAACTCTACTCCGATGAGCTTTCAAATTGCCTATCGGAATATTTATTTTGGACAAGTGTGTATGAATTTGTGTAAATTAGTGCGATTCGTGTCTAAACAAAATTTTGCGCTAAATCTTTCACTGCAACAACCTTTTCTTCTCCACTTTCCATATTCTTCACTTTCACAAATTCCTGTGCTCGCTCATTTTCTCCGCGCATTACAACAAATTTCGCGCCAATATTATTCGCCTGCCGCATTTGAGCTTTAACAGATAATTTTTGATAACCTGTAATTGCCGTTAAACCTTTTTTTCTAAGTTCATCCGCAAAAACAAGATTTTCTCTTATCGCTTCTTCATCAAAAGAAACTAAATAAATTATATCTTTACAATCTTCTGCCTGAATATCTAATTGTTTTAACACGAGAATTAATCGCTCTACTCCTATCGCGAAACCTACCGCGCCGGTCGCCGGCCCGCCAATTTCTTTTACAAGATTGTTATACCGTCCACCGCCGCCAAGCGCATCTTGTGCTCCGATAGAATTATGCGTAATCTCAAAAATAGTTTCCGTATAATAATCAAGTCCTCTGACCAAACCGGGTTCTTCAACAAAATTAACATTAACATCTTTCAGAGCGGAAAGAACGGTTTCATAATGTTCACGTGAAACATTGCTCAGAGAATTTGTTATTACCGGCATTTCCGGTGAATTGAAAACTTCTTTGCATGACGGAACTTTACAATCAAGCAACCTAAGAATATTTTTTTCAAATCTACGATTACAATCCGGACATAAATCCCCTAATTTCGGCTGAATAAATTTCTTTAATTCATCTTTATAATTCTCAACACTCTCCTTATCGCCAAGCGAATTTACATTTACACTGACATTTTTTAATCCTAACAATTCAAAAAATCGAACCATCATCGTAATGACTTCCGCATCAGCAAACGGACTGTATGAGCCGAACAATTCCACACCAACCTGATTAAACTGCCTTTGCCTGCCGGCTTGCGGACGGTCGTATCTGAACATTGGTCCAATATAAAAAAACTTATGAATCTTTCCCTGTTGATTGAGAAGTTTATGCTCAAGACACGCTCGCACAACACAAGCTGTCTCTTCAGGACGCAATGAGCATGATCGACCTTTTCTGTCCTGAAAAGTGTACATTTCTTTTTCAACAATATCAGTTGCCTCACCGATTGAACGGGTGAAAAGTTCCGTGCGTTCGAAAATCGGCGTACGGATCTCCCCGTAACCGTATGAAGCGAAAAGTTCCCGCGTTTTTTGTTCTACTTTCTGCCAGAGTGTTGTTTCCGGCGGTAAAATATCGTAAGTTCCTCTTAAAGCTTTTATCATGATTATTAGATTTGTGATTTGTGATTTGTGATTTGTGATTTGTGATTTGCTCAAGTGCCTCGCGTATACCGGAATTTTTGTTTT
>QMOL01000210.1 GCA_003648225.1 Chlamydiota bacterium | reverse complement strand
CTTTTGATAAGTTTCTTACCTCACCCGATGGTTTGGTACTAACCAAAAAGATCGTGTCAAACGGTCCACCTTTAGGCTCGAAAGCCTTTAATCGTTTAGCCTCCGGTGTAGACCAGTTTATAGAAATATTACTAACTTCCTTACTGTTGAAGAATTCTAATTCCGACAAGGCAGCATAACCATTTGCCAATAATTTGTTCATCAGTTTGGAATCTATAGAAGAATCATCTCTTGCAAGCTCGAATACCTGTGGCAAAGCAACAATAGCATAAAGCTTTATATGTTCAGGTCTAATCCGTGTTTCCAACTCTTGTCTAGCAAAATATGCCGCATCAATAAAAGTTCCTGAACCAGTACCACCGGCAACAGAAAAAACAAAAAATATGAAAATATCATTCCCAACATCATCACCATAAATCTTTTTTGTTTGATCTAATGCGGCACCGCTATGAATTTTCCTAGCATTTGCAAGCTTGTTTTGGAAATCCGGTATAGCCTTAAAGAATGCAAGTCGACCTACAGGACGAAGTCCACCAGCCCCGATTCCAGACTTAAGCACTTGAGGTGGATAATTAAATAGGTTCTGAGGAAACCATTTATGTATATTTCCATATACTTTTTTATCATTTTTAACGGTATATATGAAATCCCTACTAACTTCAGCTCTAACAAACTCTTCTGGTTGTAATTTAAGTCTGTCTCTTGTGAAGGCGTCGAAGTTTCTGGTAACATTATCAAACATTTGGTAATCGGTATCTAATTCTATATAACAAGTTATCGGAAGTTTTTCAACACCAAAATTTTGATACAACCGTCTTTTTACCCCATATATTACTGCTTTGCCAGTTCCCCCTAAACCAATAACCAATGTTGGAGCTAACATATTTACCTCCTTTTTTACTTACCCGTTAAAAACATTATAAGCGCAATTGACAACAAGACAACACATACAAAAACTAATATGAAGTTGTTAAAAACATAAGAAAGCATCCCCAATGGATAACTCACAACAATCCCCGGGGGAATTGTTGATACTCCAAAATACAATATTACCGAAATTATTAAAGCTATCGGTATTAATGAAAAACACCTCAAAGCTGATTTTGTCGGCAAGATATTTTTTTCGATGCACTTATCAAGTCTAGCAGAAAATATCAAATATGAAATTACATAAAAGCAAATCAAAGTAACAACAACAAGAATTAATCTAACTGCCCCCGAGGGATAGTTGAATTGCATTGGATAACTTTCCCCTTCTTGTACAACTGCTTTTTCAACAAATCCACCTTGTGAGGCAAAAATAGCACTAGAAAATAACAAGCTCAAAGAAAATTTCCATTCTTTCATTTTTTCCTCCTTATAATGTTAGATAATGTAATTTTATATGTACTTTTACTAATTTTGTCATAAACAGTTATTGTTTCTGATGGTCTCAAAGAAATTTTCCCTATCTTTTCTCCAGATAATGTTTCAAATTCTTCTGGAAATTTTATTGTTATGCTTTTCAGGAGGTTTTTTCTTACTTTCGGATTCGAATATGCAGCCGTTGAGAGATTGAGTTCTTTCCATCTGGAACGCAACTCTATGTTGAGCATAATACTATTTTCACCATTTGATATTTCGAGGATAACTATGTGGGATAATGATCGAAGTAATTTCATTATTAAGGTCATAAAAATAATTAAAGGTATAAACAATATAATCACTAATCTAAAGAATATTAATCCTATTGGCATATTTATTTCCATGAACATGATTACATACCTATGTTATATGATACTACAATTGTATCTCGACAAAAATAATTTATTAAATCCTTAGGACAATATATTTTATCAAGTTCACTTATATCATCCGAAAACCATTTTTTTCTTATTTGTTCAGCTGTATGAAGAACTTCAGGTGGAATAATGATATTTATTTTAAAGCCGATTCCTATTCGCAGTGGACCGCTAAATAATACTTTCAAAAGTTTAATGGGATTCCATGGAATTGGTATAGGTGATTTCAATATTGACAACCTATATACGAACCTATTCCAGCCTATAGAGTCTTCGCTGGGCATCGCCAATTCTCCTATAAGCTCTGGCGGCTCAACAGCAATATTAAGCAGTTCCACAAGCTTCCTATTAGAATAAATTGATTTATTTAAGGTTATTTTAAGTGAATCTACGGAAATTTTAACTCCTAGGGAGCATGGATTTGAACCAGAAATTACCACATAAGGCATTTTTGTGCCAATCGAAAAATATATTGCAAGAATTCCTTTTAGCCTAGCAGGAACATGAAACAGAAGTTTATCAGGCCCAAGAGGAAGTATCATTAATTTATTCTGACGAACACAAGATAATTTCCCGCCTGGCGGCAAATATGGTATATTGATAAAAGGACATGTATTCCTAAGAGAATCAATAGCAGATCTTATTTTCATTTCAGATATTTCAGGTCGAATTACTATAGCACGATAATCGATTGGTTTTACCAGCAAAACATCTTTTATACCTTGTTTTAATAATGCTTCCCTTAAACGATCTGCACCATCTTTTCCGTATGATTTATTATAAAAATTTTCTGATATTGCGAGGATGTATATTAGCAACCCCCGCTTACCGTGGTAGTGATATATTTTAGATAGTTTTGTTTTTCCTAAAAGCCTTAGATTCCCAATAGAGCTATATAGTATATCGGAATTCGAAGTTGGCAAGTAAATCTTACCATTGAACTCAGTTACAACTGGCAACGCCCAGATTGCTTTTACCATAGGTTCTGCCAAAAGCTCAATGAAATCTAGATCTTCCTCACCAGTAGGAATGTTGTCGGTTATTATCACTATGAAATCAGGATTTTTTTCTAAGGCCTTTTCCAACGCTTTTTTCAGTCTTGTATATCCACCCAATTTTTTCAATTTGAAATTCTCTGGAGCTATGAAATCCACAACATCTTTCTTAGTAGAAACAAAAACAAAAATTTCTGCTGGTTCAGAAATACTTCTAACAACTTTTTCAGAAATTTGATAAATTGATTTAGTACGGAAAAACCCATCCATAGAACCAGAACCATCTATTAAAACTATCCCATTTGCCCATAGGCAAGATAACAAGGAAAATATTATCACAATATAAACCATTCATTCCCCTTTCCTTTTAAGGCAATCCCATATTTATCATAAAAGAACCTCAATGAAAAAAGCCTTTTTTGACTTTCAAATATAATTCTACCTTCAGGAGAAATTACTCTTATTTTACCACTGAAACTACCCACCAAATATTTATCGATGAAAAATATTACATTGTCAAGCCCAATTTTTAAGTTAATCTTTTTTATGTTATTCCCTATAATTATCATATTAAGTTGCCCATTTTCATCTATCCCAAATATTTTTCCATTTGAAGACACAGAGCCATATTTGCACCCAATATATTCTATGTTTCCCCTTAAATTAAGAATATCCATTTGTCCATCATTTGTTTGAACCAAGTATTTTTCATTGTCAATCATTTTTAAGACCTGCCATTTAATCGGCATAGAGAGAGGAAGCAGGTCCGCGTTTGATTTATTACTTATTGTGAATACCTTTTTCTCAGTTTCATATTCTAAAATTATTCTTTCTCTCATCCTCAAATCAGTAATAACCTTAACATCCTTAATTATTCCATTCGTCAATGGTCTTTTTTGTATGTTTTCGTATTCTAATAATTTTTGACCAAAAATTAACTGCGCTAATCCATTTTGATTAAAAAAGCATAACCTGCCATTAAACTCAAATAATCTCGAAACTGCATTATTAAATGTTTTGATAGCTTTTATGCTATCATAATCCCCGCTCAAAGCCGCAACAGAGTAAAATGACAGTATTCTCTCTTCTGGATTAAATACACTTATTATTGCTCGTAAGCCAATCCTATAATAACCTATTTCCCCTTTGTTCCCAAGAACGACTTTATCCCATTCATAGCTATTCCATATCCATAACCAACCTTTATTTCTATTCCAAAAATATAGGTTGCCTGCAAGCATAACAGGCTCAGCCTCTGCATCTTCCTCTATTGGCGGTAAATTTAACTCAACCAAGTTGAAATCATCACTTATTTTTGCTACTGGAGGATTACCGTGGGATAGTTGAGGACAATAAATTGCCCAAGATGGAACAGGATGTTTCTTGGAACAAAAATTAAACAACAATCCACAAAAATTACATCTTCTATTCAATAAGTTATTTTCGCAATATGGACATTTCATAAGCATTTTAAGAAAAAAATTGAATCAAAACATGTCAACAAAAATGTTTATTTTTAAAAATAAAATTTTTAAACACAAATTACAAAATCATCTTGGTACTATTAGTTTCCCATCATCTCGCGTCAAGAACCAATATCGTCTCCTTGATCTAAGCGAATAAGGCTCAACAAATGTACCAATTCTTGCATCATAGTCGAACATACTAATCATGAATGTCCTGATCGTCTCAATTGATTTGCTTGCCGACCTTCTGGGCGCGGCTTTCGGCGCCGCAATATCATTGAAAACACTCATAAACAGAAAAACTGTCGCATAGCGAAATTCCATAATATAGTTCAGAACTAATCTCAGCGGTCTCACCTTGGCACGATCACTTTGCCGTCATTATTCATTAGGAACCAGTAACCTCGCCCCGGACGAAGAGAATCTGGGACGATAAATGTCCCGGTCGTATCCTGCTCGAAAATACCAAGCAAAGATGTGCCAATGGTTCTTATGTCCGCCGTGTCCACAGCAACACTGGGGCATCCAAAAATATTCCATCCTCGCAAAGCTGGGCGGATATATCGCGGTTGACGAATGCCAACAAAAATGACTGCGGTATCTCTTTCGGCGCCAAGCGGATAACCCTGCCCAAATCGAACTAGTTCGGGCACGAAGAAAATACTCGAATGCGGGTCATACTCGTATGGTCCGTAGAAAGCGCTGTGGAAAATGAAGTCGGCATATGGCTTTGGACTTCGAAGCGGCAATGATATGAGGTTCCAGCCGGGACATATTGGGATGGTATCGAGAACAAGCTTCGGAAGTTCCCATGTTATCGTAAGCGTTTCAAACGGCGCTGCGTAATATTCGGTATCGGTCCGCATGTCAAGCCAGCCGTTGATAGTGTAGAAACCCTCGCCAAGCGCGCCACGAGACCAATAGATATATGTGCTTGACGGATAGTTTATCACGAATTTCCACTGGTTTGGTGGATACATGTCCTTAATGTCGCGATAAAGCTTCGTCACCGAAGGATGAACGGGATCATCAATTTCGAACCAGACATCCATGCTGCCCGGCGGCGGCGTTATGTGCAGAAGGTCAACCCAGGGGTCATGTAGGTCATTCGCAGCAAAATTTGCACCCATCGTAGCCTCGGCGTGAAGTCCACTCGTAGTATCAACGGCATGGATGGTAACGAGCCACGGATAGACATTGTAGTCGATAATAACTGTTCCATCACGCCAGTAAACATCGGCGTAACGAGCCCGTGCGTCAATAATGTCGATTATCGAAAAGTCGCCAGCGGAAACCTCACAGTCAGCTCTCAGATGCAGAAAACTCGCTATGCCGGGCATTATGCTAACTCTCGAAGACCAGAAAAATTCTATTCTCCAGGTTCT
>QMOL01000209.1 GCA_003648225.1 Chlamydiota bacterium | reverse complement strand
TTATAATTTTTCCCCGTTCAATAATTTCTCTAATTTTTTCTTATCTTTAAGAACTCTTGATAATTGATTAGTGCTTATTTGTTTTTGGTAATTTTCAAATAATCCAATAAGATGTTTGCCGGTTTTCAAATAGTTCTTGTTTGCCACAAGCCCTTGTTTTTTTCTCAAAGCACTTATTATATATTCACTGCAATTTAACCAACCGGTCAACTCTATCTCTTTGTTATTTTCCTGTCTTATTTCTTGTGCTTTTGTGAATAACAAGCCTGCCCGAATCGAGAAATTTGTTTTCATAATACTGGTTATTATATCAAAGTTTTTTTTGCTGTATTTTTGGCTTTCTTCAATATTAGCAAGTATAATCTGATTGCTGAGCCACGGTCGTCTTGATGAATCAATTGTTTGCAAAAACTCATTATTCTTGGTCGGTGTTGCAGGAATTCTCATTAAAGAAGTTAAAAGCGCGCGCTTCAATAATTTCAACTGATTATATTTACAAAAACTTCGGTTTTGAAAAACTAATCTTAGAAGTTTATCATTTAAAACTTTTAATGGTGTTCGTTTTAAACCATACAGAACAATATTTAATCCTGCATAATTATCTCCTTTTTCAAATTGTTTTTTTGCCAAATCATAAAAAATATCACGTGGAATACAGTCTCCATACTTTTCATAAACTCTATTAATTTCATCCTGATAAAAATTATCTTTAACATCCAAATTGTTAATTGAAGAAAGTGTACCCAATATATTTAGCATTAAAGGCACATTATCACTAGCTAAATCCAAGGCATGATTTAAATATTCTAATGCTTTATTTGTATTGCCAAAGTCAGGTATTAAATAAATTAAACCTCTCAACCGAAGAACATCAGCAAATCTGTCAGGATTAATTTCATCATCAATTTCATTAACAGCTTTTGCAAGCCATTCATCTGCTTGTTTAACCATTTCTTCATCAAAATAATTTCTTATAGATTCATCTTCAAACGCAGAATATCCTGTAAACTCCATTTGTCTGCGTATATAACTTTCAGAATATTGAGGAAATGCTTTACAATAATATGCTTTGCCAATTCCGGCATAAATAATAAACAACGCACTTGAATAATCTATTTCAATTTGTCTAAAATCATTTATAGTAAATTTTGATAACAAATTTGTCCATAATGTAACACTGACACTTTGATATTCTCCATTTAATCTATGTTGCTTTATTAATATAGAATTTATTGCATCTTCAATACAATTGTTAGTATAAATGGTTTGTATTTGAGTATTATGCTTCTTTTTGCTAAATGCTCCCAAAACTTTTTGTGAATGCTTTGTTATAGTTACAATTTGATTATTGATCTCGCTTTTGCTGTGCTCTAATCTTGCCTTGAGTTGTGCCAAATCATCTTGCGATTGTGTAAATAACAATGGATAAACTTTTTGTATTAGTCTTCGAGTATTGATTAGCAATGCAATTAGTTTTTCATTTCCTTTAACCTTTTGGCGTTTCAGTTCTAAACCAAGCAATTTATAAAATTTTATAATATCATCATTAGAAAAATGAAGCCAATATCTTCGTGCTGCTTTTAGAAAACAATCGTTTTCTATCATATTTGACGTGACTCCATTTTGACGTAACCCGTTTAAAATTGTTTCTACTCCAAATTCATAATAGCCCATATTAAATAATGTCTGAATATATACATACCAAATATCAGACGGCTGCATTGGTTTGATGTTGAAAAGGGTTGTATAAAATGCAAGTGCTCTGTCAAATCGACCATAACGCCTAGAAATATCTGCAAGCACCGCAACCGCTTGCCAATGAATTGGTTTATTTGTTGATGTAATTGAACATACAAAACTCATATATTCTTCAGCGTCCATATATCGACCTGCCGCAAGACAGGTTCTGCCTATTGCGAGATAAACTTCCGCTCTTGGTAATGGGAAATCAAAACTTTTATCTTCATCAATGCAGGCAAGTGAATTTTGATAACAACGATATGCAAATGGAATGTCTCCACTTAATTCGTTTGCATAACCTAGCAAGGCATAATAAACAAATCCTTCCTGATAGCCGTTTGTAATTTCGAATCGCCATGGGAAAGGAGAGTTTTTAATTTCGCGTAAGCGCCCCGCGCCGCGCCCGGAGAATTTCGGGAATGCTGGGGTTGATTTCAGATTTACAATTTTAGATTTACCGTCTGAAAAATCTTTCGCAATATCTTTACACGCTGAATATTTAGCGAGATTGAGTATATGCGTAAAATCATTTCCCGCAAAACAATTGCAACTGCAACTGAATGACAGAATAATTATTGACAGAACAATTATTTTAATTTTTAATTTCATTTATCAGCAAAATTATTTAATTTTTATAGCCACAAATTCACGAATTACAGACGAATAAAGAAATATTTTTTTATTAAATAATTTTATTGGTATTACAAAAAGAAAATATTGATTTTCTTTAAAGGAAAGAATTAAGAAATCATAAATTTGAATTTATGTATTTTAAAATTTTTTTCTTAATAAAATTATTATTCAGCTTCTTCGTGTCTAAATTATTTCAATTCCTGCTGGATTTGATATCTTTATTTCTCCGGATTTATTTATAACATTTATCTCACCAAGCGGGGTCGGGAAAGTAACATCATAATCAAAATCAGTTTTTTGAGGTGATAATTTTATCTTCCGGCAGCCGGATTCTAAAATCTCTAATCCAATAAGCCGCCGTATCAGGAAATCCGCCGGGCAGGCCGACCACGCGTGAGAATGAGTTCTTAAAAATCCTTTAAAATCACCATCCCGCCAACTTCCGTTTTGATACCATTCCTCATAAGTAGATGTTGCACCTTTATCAACCATTCTTTTTCCCCACCGTTCGCGAATTAAACTTATCGCAAGAGGAAAGTTGTCGGTTTGGTCAAGCGCGCGCAAAACGACAGCCATATAAAAAGGTTGCGCTTCAGTAAAAATCAAATCATTTTTTTCGATAAAGACTTTATCAATTATTTTTTGTGAAAGTTCAGCATCGCATAATCCCGCGAAAATAGGTGTCAGGTTGCCATGCTCACTTATTTTTTCAGAAAGTTTCCCGTTGATGTTCGCGTCGGCATAACAGCCTCGTTTTTCATCGAACAGGAATTTATTAAAATTTAGTTTAATTTTTGTCAACAATTTTTCTGAAAGTTCCGCTGTATAATTATCACCTTTGAATTTCGCGATTTTATTCCATGATTTTAACGTTTCGTAAAAAATCGCGTTATAGACGGAACAAATCCCCCGCTTGTCAACATCAGCCCAGTCAATAAACGGCCAGTAAGGTATATTTTCGATTAGTCCGTCATTATTAATATAATCGAGATGAGCGTATAAAATTCTTGAAAGTTGAGGATAAAGATGATGAACAACTTCTTCATCTCCCGTATAAAGATAATGTTCCCAAATCCCCTGCACCCACCAGAGAGAATAATCAGGAATCGCGTGAATCCAGTCATGATTTACCGTATTACTGATATTCGAGATCATACCTGTTGGATGTTGATTTTGCCCCGCCTGAAAGTAAAATTTTCTCGCAAGTTTTGTGTCGCCGTAACATGAATAAATCGCCGGGACGGTTACAAGAGCGACATCACCAAGCCATTGAGCCTGTTCACGCCATGGGGTATCCATTAAAAATTCGTTTGAGCAAAGCTGCAAAGTATCACGTGAAATTTCAAAAACGGAATTCAAAAGTTTGTCCCCGGAATTAAAATCCCCCTTTTCTTCAAAGGGATATGTTGAGATAACGGCTTCAATAGAGTTTATTGTTACCGGTTCGAAGCACGATAGAAATCTGATTTTTAAATATCGGAAAGATTTCCAGGAAAACGATTCAAAAACCTGGTCTCCGTCTTTCAAAATATATCTGTCGGCAAATTCACATTCCATCGAAATATTGAAATTCCCGTCAATCAGTCGTTCAGCGTAACCAATGTCAATCATCGAACCGGCAGCTCCTTTCAAAGAAATTTTTGAGTGCGCGGTAATCACGCGACCAAAATCAAGAACGATTGCCGGAGAATAAATTCCGTCAAAGTCAAGATTTTTATGATTTAAACTGCTTTGAACAATTGTTACGCCATTCTCATTTAATAAATTCTCGGCATTCTCAACTTTCGAATATTTTATCGGCTTGCCAACCATCGATAATCCGGGCGACAAATCGGTTGGTCGAGATCGATTAGCGAGTTGCAAATTTTCCTCTATTTTTTCGATTTTTTTTGCGAAAACATTTTCGTTTTTCATAAAAGGGATGTCCCGCGGAACAAGTTTTGCCCACGGACCCGCGCACGGCGGTTGATCATGAATCATACCGGCAATAATTGTCGAATGCAACCAGCAATTATTGTCG
Source organism: Chlamydiota bacterium (assembly GCA_003648225.1). GTDB lineage: Bacteria > Auribacterota > UBA3054 > UBA3054 > B51-G9 > B51-G9. The sequence goes on along the minus strand of QMOL01000209.1, from coordinate 1,237 downwards.
AATGAAATTTCTTTCCAATTAGGTGGTTCAAGCCGCGCATCAAAAACTTCCTGAAAAGGAGTTACTCTATTCGGAAGATAAGAATAAGTATTTTGCTGCCACGCGGGAGATTTTTTTGCGCGCCAGGTGTCATCGGTTTTAATTACAGTTTCATCTTCCGGACCGGTAATTTCTAATAATAATCCGCCACGCGTGTCGGGTAATGTTCCAAGGTGATAAACAACCACCGCTATACAATTTTCGCCTTTAATGAGTTTACCGTCAAGATTATATTCATCGTAATATTGATAAAACGGCTGAGATTGCGGGACTCCCCTGCCAATCAGTTTTCCGTTTATGAAAAGTTGATATCTTGTATCAGCGGAGATAAAAAGTTCATAATTTTCCAGGGTGGATTTTAAATTGAAATTTTTTCGGAAATAGTAGAAAACATTTTTCTCATTTTCAGATACATCCGACCAAATCCATCTCGCATTCCATTTTCGGTTTTTATTCATTTTTCTTTTTTGATTGTAGTTGGTTGTTTAGACATAATGGACTTAATGGACAACAAAACCAGGAAAATATACAATAATCAACAAGAAATGTTCAATCGCAAAGTTTGGAAATAATTCTTTACTTTTACATGACCGACATAGTCGTTATTTCATTAGGCTCATTTCTGCTTTAAAAGTGCGCCCGTGGCGTATTGAATATTGAGTGTTTAAATTAAGTTTTCCACTAATCCATCACGGCGTGTACGGCACCGTACCATCTTCATCGACTTTATATCCCCATTTTTTTATATATTCCATTCCGGGCAGGAATTCATCATTAGCTTCTTCAAGTTTTTTAGATAAAAGTTCGTCTAACGATCTTAAAATTTCATTGTGGTCTGAACTGCTTACAAGATTGTTTAATTGATAAGGGTCTTTTTCGTTATCATAAAGCAGCCACGGTTTGTTTAAATCTCGGCAATAAGTGTAACGCTTTGTGCGTAAACCGCGATATTCTCTTCCCCCGTTTGGTTTTAACCATTGACCGAAAGGATGAGGACAAAAAATCAGTGCCGCATCATCAGCGGGATTATCTTCTCCGCAAATGTGTTTGGAAAAATCCACACTTTCAACACTATCGGGAATATTTATTCCGCAAAGTCCGAGAAGTGTCGGCATAATATCCTGAGCATCGATAAAAGCATCAGTTTCCCGTGGATTACATTTTGGCAATTCGGGATATTTTATCAGAAAAGGAACTC
>QMOL01000208.1 GCA_003648225.1 Chlamydiota bacterium | reverse complement strand
GGAGTTAGCCATCTTTGCAGATACATAATTTTATTTTTCGCAGTGTGGTTAATTTTTATTCATCTCATGAATAATATAGCATATTCATCATGATTTGTCAATATCTTGATAAAATTGAGCAGTAATTGTATAGAATATCTTTGCAATTTTTGCGTTAAACTCTTGACCCAAAAAACGATACATCGTATAATGGTCTGGATTATTTTACGATACATAAGATAATTATCCAAATTAAAAAGCCCATAATTTAAAATGAAAAGTAAAGCTGTTGTTCTATTAAGCGGCGGATTAGATTCCGCTACCGCACTCGCGTTTGCGAAAAACGAAGGTTTTGATTGCTGCGCTTTAACCGTTGATTACGGTCAGAGAAATAAAATTGAAATAAGCCGCGCGAAAATTATCGCGGAAAAACTCGGCGCATTCAACTATAAAGTTATTCGTATCGATATGCGACAGATTGGCGGATCAGCCCTTACAGCTGATATTCCAGTTCCTAAAGAAAGGGAAATGGATGACAGTATTCCCATCACTTATGTTCCGGCAAGAAATACCATTATGCTCAGCGTGGCTCTCGGTCTTTCCGAAGCTATCGGCGCGCAGGATATCTTTATCGGCGTTAATGCTGTTGATTACAGCGGATACCCCGATTGCCGCCCGGACTTCATCGAAGCGTTTGAGAAAACAGCCAATCTTGCTACACGAGTTGGAGTTGAAGGCGACAAATTTACGATTCACACTCCGTTAATAAATTTATCAAAAGCTGAAATTATAAAACTCGGAACAAAACTCGGCGTTGATTATTCGCTGACATTAAGTTGCTATGACCCTGACAAACAAGGCAGAGCATGCGGAAAATGCGACACGTGCGTATTGCGCAGACAGGGATTTGAACAGGCTGGAATTCCCGATCCAACTGAATATGTTTAAGAGTTTTAATTTGGATTTTGGAAGTGCTCTAAATTAATATTCGGTATTCTGTAGCCGACCTCGTTGAGGTCGGTCTTTTAGTTCCGCAGCCAGCGACAGCGGCTACAGTTCTTACAGTTTTAGATTTAGAAATTAAGAAAATACATCCTTAATTTTACCATGCGATTCGTATGGCGTTATTCGTCGAAGATCCGCCGAAGGAGGATTAATCGATATTCGATATTCATTGCAATTTGATTTAAGAACAAGGAACATCGATTTTTGATTTTAGAAGTAATTTATATCTTAAATCTTATATCGTTAATCAATATTGGTTTTTATTTGACCATGACTGTGCAATAATACGCACACGTGTCCCGCGTACGCTGGTATGCTGGGGTTATTTCATTTGAATATTTCTACTGAAAGTCCGCCTTTGGCGGATTGATTATTGATTATTGAATATTTAATTTGGCTTGATGCTCTATTTCCCCGTTTTTCATCACAATGATACGAGAACCTATATCAAGCGCTTCTTCCCGGTCATGCGTAACATATAAGAGCGCGAAACCGATTTTATCATGAAGTTTTAGAATTTCTTTTCTAAGCTGTTCATTCAAATCCTGATCAAGGCTTGAAAGCGGCTCGTCCATAAGTAAAATTTCAGGATGCAATATTAACGCTCTGGCAAGCGCAACACGCTGCTGCTGTCCTCCGGATAATTCTGCTGGTTTAGCATTAATAAATTTCCCCATCTGCATAAGTTTTAACATTTCCGGAATAAACTTTTCTCTTTCAATTTTTTTAATTCCTTTTGCTTTCAACCCGAATTCCAAATTACCTTTTACTGATAAATGGGGCCAGAGAGCCAAATCCTGAAACACCATTCCAAGATTCCGTTTTTCAGGTTCTTTAATTATTTTTCCTTCTGCGGCGACAATTTGATTATCAATAATTATTTCACCCGAATTTGGAGAAATAAAACCGGCAAGCAGGCGCAGAACGGTAGTTTTTCCACAACCCGATGGACCGAGAATAACAATTCGTTCCCCGGCATTGATTTTCATTGAAAAGTTTTTCACGGCGGGATGACCGTTATAATTTTTTGATACATTTTTAAATTCAATAATACTCATTTTTAATTTCCTCTTTTTAAGAAACGACTAAATAAAAGACCTCCTATTCCTAACGGCAGTAACGTAGTAATTATCATTATTACACATAACGCGGAAATAAGTTCAGTTGACCCGTTTGCCATAAGCGTAAAAATACGAACCGGAAAAGTGTCATGGCCGGGAGGATAAACCAGCATTGTAACCCCCATATCCCGCAAGCAGAAAATATAGCCGACAAGCCATCCGGCGATGAGACCCCGCTTTGCCATCGGCGCCGTGACAAGAACTATTCTGCGCATCCATTTAGCGCCGGAAACCTGTGCCGCCTCTTCCATTGACGGCGGGATTTGCGCAAGAGTTGAAACTGTTATTCGGCTTGTTAATGCTGTATATTGAGCAAGATAGCCCAAAATAATAATTACCGGTGTCGCGTAAATAAAATTAGTTGCCGGGCGGTTCCATAAATTAATAAGCCCTATTCCAATAACCGTCCCCGATAACGCAAACAAAAAAATTGTAAGAGAGTCTATCGCGCGCCAAAAGCGGAATTTTTTTGAATGAATTAAATAACCGATAAAAAAGCCAAGAACTGTCAGCATTGATGCCCCAATAGCGGCATAAGCGAGACTTCTGAAAAGACTGTCTCCCGCTCTTGAAATTGCTTCTTTGTATGCGTCAACAGAGAAAGAATGAAAAAACAGAATTAAAAAAGGCAGGATTACAATACAAAAACACAATAGAGTTACAATTATTAAAAACCACTTCCGGTAAATCCCAAGATTTATCTTCGATGACTTATTGCCTCCGCCAGCAGGGCGAAGTTGATAAGTTTTCTCACGAAGAAAGATCCTTTCAATTGTAAGAACAATGAAAGTAATAATAACAAGCGGAACCGCAGCGGCAGTTGCAGCGCCAAAATTATAAAAAGCGGAGAACTGCGCAAAACTTTCTACAGGAAAAACATCATATCGCAAAAAAGTCGGCACACCAAATTCTCCCAAGGTTAGCAGAAAAACCAGAATTGACGCCAGTAAAAGTCCAGGCATAATCAGCGGTATGGTTATTCCTTTCAACACACCGGCCCAGCCGGAAACGAGCCTTCCGGCTTCTTCAAGCCGTTGATTAACTGTTTTCAGATATGTTATTGTTAATAAAATAACAATGGGAAGAAAGGTTGAAAATAAAATCATAACGCAGCCCGGCAAGCCAAACAGCCATTTAGAAATAAATTCCATCATTGCGGGACTTAAAAATTTTGAAAGCAGTCCTTCACGACCAAGTAAGCCGAGCCATGAAATAGCCGTAATATACGGTGGAATCAATAGAGGGATTGTAAAAAGAATTGCGAAAGTTTTTTTTAGCGGCAGGTCGGTTTTTGCAAATAAAATTCCTAACGGCAAGCCAATTATAGTTGTAAATAGCGCTGTAAGAAAAGACAAGGTAAAACTATTTCCGATAAGAGTCCATTCCCGACCTGACTTCATCAAATTTTTATAAAAGAAAAGACTGAAATGCCCGTCAACATTCACACTTTTGGCAAGCATAAATAAAATAGGCAGAATGCCGATTACGGCAAAACAAATTACAATACAAATAAGAAAAACTTTTTTACTCATTAATAGCCAACCCAACTCTTCAGAAACGGTTGAATTTTCTGTAATTCAAGGGCAACTTCACCATAATTAATTTTCATGGTTTTAAGCTGCTCAATATTCTTCAATTCTTTTGGTGTGTCAACACCTGTGTGCAAAGGTATTTGCGCGCAATCAGCGAAAGCGAGTTTTTTTTCAGTTTGTTTTGAGAGAAGATAATCGATAAGTTTTTTCGCGTTTGCAATGTGAGGAGCGCCATTAATAAGCACAGCAGCATTAGGCACAATCAAACATCCAATTTCATTTTTCCCCTGATCAGGATAAATCATTTCAATCGGCTTGCCCTGACGGCTGCGATTAATTGCGTCATCGCTGTCAACCAGGCTGAAATCGAATTCACCTGAAGCGACTAGATCCGCGCTTTCTCCGTTACTTGATGAGATTTTTGTTTTATTTTCTTTAACTTTATTCATAAAATCTTTAGCACGGGTATCGCCCCAAATGGTAAAGAGTGCTGATATTTGAGTTGTTGTTGTTCCAAAAAGCGGATTTGCGATAACTGCTTTTCCTTTCCACTGAGGTTCGGTATAAGCAATTATAGATGCCGGTTTTTTCTTGACTTTTTTGTTCACAACCAAAACACGCGCACGAGCGGAAAAGCCGGTCCAATAGCCTTTCGAGTCTTTAAAATTATCAGGAATTCCGGCAGCGTTTTTTGAAAAGTAAGGTGCCGAAATTCCGCGCTGCTTAAGAACTTCCGCGCGAATAGGTTCATTTGCCCAGTAAACATCTGCCTGAGGATTATTTTTTTCCGCAATAAGACGATTCATCGCGCCTGTACTTTTAGATTCTTCCGTATCATAGACCGCCTTAACTTTTATTCCTGTTACTTTTTCAAAAGCATTTAAAACAGGTTCTGAGAAAACCTGATCTTCGGAAACATAAACAATAACGGTAGATGAAGTTCCGCTCTCTTTATTTTTAAACCAAAAGAAACCAACAGTAATCACACAAATTACGACAATAATAAATTTTTTCATTTTTTAGCTTTTTTGTAAAGAATTACTGTGAAATTATCAAATGATGTCGCTGCATCAGCTTTGGTCCATAAACCAACACCGCCGGATTTTGTAAAAGTATCATCTGTTCCCTCAATGAATTTTTTACCATTAAGATAACATTCAAATGTATTCCCCCGTTGAACAATTTTCAATTTTACCCACTCGCCGGCAGGTAATTTAATATTCGCGCTTTTTATTTTTTTTCGTTTACTGTCTTTAACATAATAAATTCTGAAATTATCTTCTAAAGGATTAAATCGTGCAACGTAATAATTATTTTTGTCAAGCGCGCGCCAAATCACGCCGCCGCCCTGATCTTCTTCTCCTGTACCGGCTTTGAGTTCAACTTCAACTTCTCCATCGGTAAAAGAAACATCTTTTGTCCAACAAAGATTGAATGAGTCACCTTTAGATTTTTTAGTATTCATCAAAGCCAAAACCCGTTTCCCGGAAGGAGCAGATGTATTTTTAATAACCTTCCACGTTTGCAGCGGGCCGCATGGATTCGTGTTTTCGATTTTCCATTTTGCCGGAATTTTACCGATAGGCACATTTTCAAAGTTTAAAATCATTATTTGTTCAACTTTATTGGCTTGAGGTGTATTCTCTTTTTTTATTGATTGTGCTTCACAAGCGGAAAAAGCGATTAAAAGAATAACTATTACTACCGACTTTGTTAAGAATTTGGTATTCATTTTCTTTCCGTTTTTATTAGGTTAAAAATTATCTTAGTTCATTTTCATTACATTATAAAGCAATTATATTCATTAAAAGTTTAGTTGTCAATAGAAGCAATCAGCCCACTTCCAGCGACTAAATCGAAGAAGATAAATAAATTAGTAGTGTTAATCGCATCTTCCGACTTTCTGGCTTACGCACCAATGCAGCCGGTTTTTAAATTGGTCTATTTAACCGCAAGGGTTATTCACAAAGCATCGCTTCCGGCGTTATAAAAGG
>QMOL01000207.1 GCA_003648225.1 Chlamydiota bacterium | reverse complement strand
GTCTCGCGGACGCAAGCGATGACGCTCAATTCGCCGAACTGAACACGATGGGCGAACTCACACAAAAATGCTGGGACGCAAATGTTCAGGTTATGATTGAAGGGCCGGGGCACGTGCCTTTTGACCAGATAAAAATGAATGTCGAAAAACAAATCGAAATCTGCAATGGTGCGCCATTCTATGTCCTCGGACCAATAGTTTGCGATATCGCTCCGGGATACGACCACATCACTTCAGCTATCGGCGCGACAGCTGCCGCTTCGGCCGGTGCAGCAATGCTTTGTTATGTTACACCGAAAGAACATTTAGGTTTACCTGACAGTGAAGACGTTCGTACAGGACTTATTGCGTATAAAATCGCCGCGCACGCGGCGGATGTCGCGCGTCATCGTCCCGGCGCTCGTGATCTTGATGATGCTATGGCAGTTGCCCGCAGAAATTTCGACTGGAAAAAACAGTTTGAACTGTCGCTTGACCCTGATCGCGCGAGAGAATATTTTGAGGCGTGTAATGTTTCACATTCGGATGACAAGGGAGATTTTTGTTCAATGTGTGGAAAGAAATTCTGTGCGATGAGAAATTCACAGAAATTGACGTGATACTTGACATAACCCCTAAAATGTAGTACCATATAACGTACGCGAATTATTATTTAGGAGAAAATTATGACTTGCTTAACAGCTACAGAAGCCAGAACAAAATTATATCGTCTTTTAGATGAAGTATCGGTATCTCATAAACCTGTTCAAATTACGGGTAAAAGAAATTCAGCAATACTTATTTCTGATGAAGATTGGCAATCCATTCAAGAGACATTATATTTAACATCAATACCCGGAATGAGAGAATCTATCATTAAGGGAATAAACACTCCTGTTGAAAAATGTTATAAGGAGTTAGACTGGTGAGTTGGGAGTTAATTTATACATCGCAAGCAAAAAAAGATGCAAAAAAGCTTGCTGCTTCAGGACTTAAACGTAAAGCTGAAAGTTTATTAGAAATAATAAAAGAAGATCCATACAAAAGCCCACCGGAATATAAAAAATTACTCGGGAATTTTATGGGAATTTTTTCTCGAAGAATTAATTTTCAACACAGATTAGTTTATCAAGTTTTGAAAAAAGAGAAAGTTGTTAAAATATTACGTTTGTGGTCACATTATGAATAAACAAAAAAATAATTTCTTTTCTAATAATTTATCGCGACACAGATTTGCTACAATTATTTGTACTATCGGTCCGACATGCAATACATTAGATATGCTCAAGAGGCTTATTTATGCCGGGATGAATGTTGCGCGACTGAATTTTTCTCATGGAACGCATGAAGAAAAAAAGCAGCTTATAAAACTCATTAGAAAAGCTGAAAAAGAAACCGGAAAAACAATCGCCATCCTTCAAGATTTGCAGGGACCGAAACTCCGCGTAGGTGAATTGAAAGGCGGCGGACCAATTAATTTGATTAACGATTCTACTGTTATATTAACAACCGAATCGGGCTTTGGAACCGCCGAAAAATTTTACGTTGATTATAAAAATCTCCCTGATGAAGTTAAATCGGGCGACCCTGTTTTACTCGCTGACGGAACGATAGCGCTTCAGGTTATAAGCAAAACAAAAACGGAAGTTAAGTGCAAAATAATTCACGGCGGTAAACTTTATCCTCGTAAAGGCGTAAATTTGCCGGGAGTTAAAATGTCCGTTCCTTCTCTAACTCCTAAAGATGTTAAAGATTTGAAATTCGGTGTTGAGCACGGGGTTGATTGGATTGCTCTTTCTTTTGTGCGAGAAGCGAAGGACATCATAAATCTTCGCGCGCGAATAAAGAAGCTTCGTTCCTCATTAAAAAAACTGCCGACATCAATTCCGCCAAAAATTATCGCGAAAATCGAAAAACCGGAAGCGGTAGATAATCTTGATGATATTCTTGATAAAACCGACTGCATTATGGTTGCCCGAGGCGATCTTGGAGTGGAACTGAGCATCTCAAAAGTTCCTATTATTCAAAAAGAAATGATTCACCTCGCAAATAAAATCGGTAAACCGGTTGTCACGGCAACGCAGATGCTCGAATCAATGACCCATGCCGCGATTCCAACAAGAGCTGAAGCCAGTGATGTTGCTAACGCGATTTTTGACGGTACTGACGCCGTTATGCTTTCCGCCGAAACCGCTTTCGGTAAATTCCCTGAAGAAGCCGTTAAAGCGCTGAATTTAATCTCGCGCCAAGCGGAATACAGCCATCTCTTTAATCCGGGATGCTGTGAAATCAAATCAAATACTATGCACGCTATCGCCGCTTCAGCAAGCGATACAGCGGAAGAAATCAACGCGTCGAGTGTTGTTGTTTATACTTACAGCGGGAACGCGGCAATTAAAGTGGCGAGTTTCCGTCCTAAGCGACCAATTCTTGCTTTGTGCACAAATATTGATGTTGCCCGGCAGCTTATGATTTATTGGAATATTAAAACAATTACTGTTCCGGAATGTAAAACTCTTAAAAAAATGATAAATCTCGCCGATAAAAAGGTTATAGAAGCAAATTGTGGAAAATCAGGCGATAGCTATGTTCTGATAGCCGGCACTCCCGGTGAATCCGGTAAAACGGCTTTTCTTCACGTCAGAAAACTAAAATAAATTATAAATGTCTACCTTACCTAAAATTGCCATCCTTGATTACGAAATGGGAAATCTGCACAGCGTTTCAAAAGCTCTGGAACACGCCGGTGCAGATGTTGATATTCTCACTCAACCCGCTGAAATGGATAAGTATTCCGCGCTTGTTTTGCCGGGAGTTGGAAATTTTGGTGATTGTGCAGAGAAATGCCGAGAACATGGTTTTGATGAATTAACTTTGAAATGGATTGATTCCGGAAAACCTTTTCTCGGAATCTGTGTGGGAATGCAGTTGTTGATGGAAGAAAGTGAAGAAGCGCCCGGGATTCCCGGTCTCGGAGTTTTCAAAGGAAAAGTAAAATTATTTAAACCCGACAAGCCGGAATTAAAGGTTCCGCAAATGGGATGGAATCAGGTCAAGCAAGTTTGCGCGAAAAATCCTATTTTTAAGGACATTCCCAACAACAGTTATTTTTACTTTGTGCATTCATATTACGTTGAACCTGAAGACCGTGAAATAATTCTCGGCGAAACCGATTATGGAATTACATACTGCTCTTTCATACAAAAAGATAATATTTTCGCAACGCAGTTCCATCCGGAAAAAAGCCAGAAAATAGGGCTAAAATTATTAGAAAATTTTATGAATTTAGTTGGTAGAATGGTAGTTGGTAGTTGGTAGTCTTATCTGCCACTCCTAAACTACAAACTCTGCCTTGGCATCCGCCGGGTGCTAACGCAAACAACGAATAATGATTAATAATTATTTTATACTGGGCAAACATTAAAATTCAATTGTGATTTGAAAAATCACAATTTACTCCGAGCAACACTAAACAAAAATTAACAAAGCGACAATGATCCTCCTCCCCGCGATAGACCTTAAAAATGAAAAATGTGTCCGCCTGCTTCAGGGCGATGCGAACAAAGAAACTGTTTACAGTGAGAATCCTGTTGACGTAGCAATGTCATTTAAAGAAGCCGGTGCTGAATGGATTCATGTTATCGACCTTGATGGCGCTTTCTCCGGTGAACGCCGACACACAAAAATTGTCCAAGCAATAATCAATGCCACCGGATTAAATATAGAAATAGGGGGTGGGATTCGTGAATTGACAGATATCGAAGTATGTCTTAAAGCAGGAGCTAAAAGAGTTATCCTCGGTACTTCAGCTCATAAAAAACCCGAGCTCGTAAAAGAAGCTGTTAAAAATTTCGGCGGTGAGGCAATTGCAGTCGGAATAGACTGCAAAGATGGAAAAGTCGCTGTTAAAGGCTGGACGGAAATAACTGAAACTTCTGTAATTGATCTTGCGCAAAAAGTTGTTGACGCAGGGGTGAAAACTATAATTCATACCGATATCGCCGTCGATGGAATGCTTTCCGGTCCGGACGTTAAAACTGTAACTAAACTAATAGAAAAATTCGATGTGAATATAATCGCTTCCGGCGGAATCGCGAATTTAACTCATATAGAAGAACTGCTTAACATGAAACCTCATGCGCCTTACGGCTGCATAACAGGCAAAGCGATTTATACCGGTTCGCTAAACCTCGAAGAGGCTATGCAAATTTGCAATTAACCTAATTAACCTAATTGACCTAAACAATTAATCAATTACCAAATTATTAAATTATTAAATCGTAAAATCTTAAATCTCAAATCTTAAATATAAAATATGTGGATCTCAAATTTTTATCACGACTGTAAAAGAGTATTTATCACTATGCCGGGAAATCCGGTAATAAAATTCATTAAACTTTGGTTTGTGCCTTCGGTACATATAATGTTTGTTCACAGAATAGGCAGCGGAATAATAAAATTATGGCCCCCTTTCAGCTGGATTTTATTAATCCCCTACACAATTCTTCAACTTATAATCAAAATTGTTTATGTTGCGGTTATCCCGGCAAAAACAGAGATAGGACCCGGATGCGTTATTTTACACTCTTACGGCGTTCATCTTCATCCGTATGCAAAACTCGGTAAAAATGTTACCATAGCTGAACAGGTAGGTGTCGGTGCGGCAAAATTATCAGACACAAAATATCCTGTTATCGGTGATGAAGTAATGCTCGGCATCGGCTCTAAAATACTTGGACCTATCACTATAAATCATCATACCGTTGTCGGCGCGAATGCTGTTGTTCTCAAGGACACTCCCGCGTATTCAGTTGTTGGTGGTGTTCCGGCGAAAGTATTAAAAATTCGCAGACCTAAAAAGAAAAGGGACAATCGGTACAGACATTTCAGACGCAACAGAAACGCTCATATTAAAACCGATAAACGAGCCGGCGCAATTCATATAAACGAAAAGTAGTGCTTTGTGCTTTGTGCTTTGTGCTTTGTGCTTTGTACTTTACTTGAAAATTGATTATTTCTTGTTGAATATTGATTATTGATTATGACTGTGCGAAAATACGCACATTATTTCATTGGATTATTTAATTTGACCTTTGACCTTTAGATCTTCAAACTTTGCGACCTTTATGAAAACATCTGAAAGACAAAATTTTACCGCCCAAAAATCAATACTTCACGTTTGCACCGTTGGTATTACGGCAAGAGTTTTTCTTCTTCCAATTTTCAAAAAACTGCAAAACGAAGGTTTTGACGTTACTTTCGCATGTACCGATGATGAAGACGCGCGCTTTGTAGAAGCGCAGGGCATACCTTTTTATCCTGTTAAAATAAGTCGCAGCATCTCGATTTCCGACATCCCCGCAATGATCAAACTTTACAAATACATAAGGAAAAACAATTTTGTATTAGTTAATACTCATACCGCAAAAGCCGGTTTCGCGGGCAGAACCGCTGCCTGGCTTGCGAAAGTTCCGTTGATAATCCACACAGCCCACGGATTAGTTATTCACGAAAATTTATCTTCAGTGAAAAAAGTTATTTATAAATTTCTTGAGCGGTGGATTGGAAAAAAAACTTCCGCTTTTATTGTCGTTACAGATAAAGTGGGAGAGGAATTAATCAAAACCGGCATTGCGGAAAAAAATAAAATCCATAGAATTTATAACGGAATAAATCTTGATGATTTTTCAAAATTAAATGAATCCTCACG
>QMOL01000206.1 GCA_003648225.1 Chlamydiota bacterium | reverse complement strand
AACGCGGCAACCTTACCAACGATGGCTCTTTCACTTATTTATATAATTATGAAAACCAACTCGTAAGTGTTGATGATGGAACTTCAACCGTCCTTTCAAATGTTTATGATGGTGCGGGCAGACTTATTATCTCCATTACCGCAGGCACAAACCGTTATTTCGTCTATGACGAAATGAATATTATTGAAGAATACATTGAAAATAAAGCGACTCTTAGTAAGTCTTATATTTACAGCAGCGGAATCGATTCCTTTGTCGCTTATGTTAAAGGTGGACTGCCTTTTTATATGCATACTGATGGTAATCAGAATGTCGCTGCTGTGTCTGATGAAACAGGAAGTATCGTTGAACGTTATTCTTATTCCGCTTATGGTGAAGTCACTATTACTGACCCGGCAGGAAATGTTCGCCCTGCAACTGCTATTGATAACTTTCATTTATATACAAGTCGTCGATGGATACCGGAGGCAGGAATTTATTATTATCGCGCGAGATACTATTCGCCCTCACTTAAACGCTTTTTAACTCGTGATCCGGCGGGGACCGTTGATACTCTAAACCTATATCTTTATGTTTATGCGAATCCTGTCAATTTTGTAGACCCGCTCGGACTTGATGTTGAGTCGGGCGTTGAAGCAGGTGATGGTTGCGTTAAGCATACAACTAAAGTTACGTGGGACGCAAGAAAAAATCATATCCTTAGAAAACTGATTAATAAACCAGTTGAAGGATATTTTGAATTCTCTACTGAAATATGTAAAAAATGTTGTCCTAAAGGCTCAAAACACGAAGGCAAAAAAATGCCTAAAATCGAGTATGTTTTGAAAGTTGGCGCTACCGTATCAACAGGTTATATCCCGGTTCCGTCACTTGCTTTTAAAATTCCTATTATCGGTACTACTATTGGAATTTCGTTTAAACTCGACCTTGAAATTAACGGCTCAATTAAAATGGGGCATAATAAATGTTACGAATCTTTTACCGGCGGGGGATGCGTCGGCGGATCTGTCTCAGGATCAGCTTGCCTGGGATTGTGCAATGATGACCCGGATGGTGCTTTTGAAGTTGCTGTTGAGGCTAACGCTACGGGCACTATAGAATTCTGTGTGGAAAATAACGGCGCAGGTTTTTACGCAAGGCTTACTGTTTGTTTTCAGGCAAAACTCTATGTTAAAGTTCATGTCGATGTTTGGTGGCTGCCTACTGTTGATAGAGACATAAGTCTTTACGAATCTGATAATCATTGTGGGAATATATTTAATAAATCTTTATAAATTTTTACGGATAATTATGTGTTGTAAAAAAATTATTATATACGCGGCAATCTTACTTGGCATTGTTTCTCAAACTTTCGCCGGAAATACTCTCGCGAGAATTTTACCACGAAAAATCTCGGTTAAGGTTGACCACCCCGAAACGAAAAGCTTTTCGGTGGCGCTTACCAATTCTACAGATAAAACTATTGTCTTTCGTAACTGTAATTTCGATTGTAAATGTCTCAGAATTATTTCTTATTTAAAAAATAATGCGAAATGTGATGCGATAGATGTTAAACTTATGCCAAAAGATATTCTGAAAGTAAACTTTAAAATTAATAGTAAATTCTATACTAATTCAAAAGTTCTGCCGGTCTATTTTTACTTCAATAATCTCGTCCCGGCTGTACAAATAGTTAAGGTAATCGCTGATATAAAAAGCGGTGTTATCCCTAAACCGGAAAATATGGCGTGCATTGTTCCGCAGGGATTTAAAGGAAAAATCGGTAGCTTTGCGCTAAACTTTAAAAATCAAAAAATTAAAATCGGTTCCATTAAAGCAAATGCTGATTTTATTAATGCAAAATATAATCCCGATAATAATAATATCGATGTTTATATTGAAAAACCGGCGAATATTAATACCGATGTCTGGCTGGACGTTTCTTTGTCGGGAACCCCTCAAAAAAAACTGCAACTCCATATTCGGGAAATTAAGATTATACCGGACCTTTATGCGACCCCAACGACGATAGACTTCGGTATTATTTCAAAGCCGGGGGAAATTACAGGTAAAGAGATTATTATTAAAAGCAGAACCGGAACGGCATGGAAAATTATAGGTTCACAAATCATTGGTAAAAATAAAAATGTAGTGAAAAAAAAGATTCTGCCGCAAACAAATGATACGGTTAATGTCCTGTGGGCAATTTTAGACGGGAAAATATGGCCGGGACTTATAGAAACTGAAATTATTATTAATACCGACCACCCTTACTCAAAAAAAATTACTATTCCTGTTAAAGGGCAAGTACTTTCTTTGAAAAAGAAATCTAAAGACAATAAAAATTCTAAAAAATCTAAAAAGGTTGAAAAATGAAACGATTACTTTTTATTATAGCTCTTTTCGTTGTTCCGGCTTTCGCACTCGAAATTCAAAACCTTCGTGTCGTTCCTAAAAATATCGATGCCGGAAATGTTACACGAATTATGTTTAAATTGTCCGGTCCGGCTAAATTGTCCATAAACGTAAAGGGATTGAATGGAGCTTCTGTGACATCACTTATCTCAAATGTTCTTTATCCTGCAGGGCAATTCTCGATACCGTGGAAAACTCCAAAAAAAATAGAGAGCGGATACTATATTCCGGTTATTACTGCTGTTGATCAAATAAGCGGAGAATCTGTAACAAAACAAATCGAAACCCGAACCGCTAAAATGATTTCTCTGCCGTTTACTACTTCTGATCTGCCGGGCGGAAATAAAGAAATATCTTACTCAATAGATAAAGCGGCCCTCGTCTCTATTCGGGTTGGTATTAATAACGGTCCAATGTACAAAATCATTTCTAACTGGGAACTTACTCAACCGGGTGCGTATTCAGTAAAATGGGATGGCTGGGACGGCGACCACGTTATTAAAGTTGATCAGCTTGCAAATTATTTGATTGATATAAAATACATTCCTGTGGAAATAGATGCTCTGTACGTTACAAATCCTAAAAATATAAGTAAAAAAACTATTGTTCCTGCATCGGAAATACTTCGGCAGATTAATGCATTTGTTCCAAAATATTCCGTGGCGGTTTCAAATAAAAAAATCGCTTCCAATTCCAAAAATAACGAGTCCATTAACTTGGATATTAATGTCGATGATAATACATTAGAGGAACTTGGTGACATTCCTTACGAATATGTTCTTTATATTGATGGCAAAAGATATGGCGAAATCGAAAATACTACTTCACCGTATAACTGGGAAATTTCCACTAAAAACCTTTCTAAGGGAAGCCATGTCTTTACACTTATGATATGTACTTCCATTGAACAAATAAATACTCGCTCTTTTAAAGTAACTTTATAATGCGTGTGTTGTATAATATAATTCCCCTTCTGTTTTAGGAGGGGTGCCCGAAGGGCGGGGGGGGCTCCCTTTGGGTCAACAACAAAAATATATAATAAAATGAAAACTTACATTATCATTATCACAGTTTGTTTAGTCGCTCTTTCAGCTTCCGCGGCAACGGTTTCGTTCTCAACAAACAACTACCGGGTGCTTCTTAATCATAAATTGAATGTGCCGGTTTTTGTTCAATCCGATGATGAAATTTATAGTTTGTCCGCAGATCTGGTCTACGAATCTCTATATCTTTCCGCGATAGACGCAGATAACAACGTTACTAACGGCACGCAGCCGGTTCTGGATTTTACTTCCATCTTCCCGAATCCTAAAAAATATTGCTCGGCTCTTGAAGACAGCGTTCAGGGACGATTGGTTTGGGGGATATCGCAAAACCTGCCGGCTTCTTCAGGAACTTCTTTTTCTACAAATTCTCATTTGCTTACAGCTTACTTTAATGCGGATGAAATAGGTACCAATTCTATTATGTTCGGCTTTAAAAAAGTCCTTAACAGTACCGGCGGTGTGATTAACGCCTCATGGGATTCGGCAAACGTTTATATTATTACTGATAAATTACCTCAGCCCAATGTCAATGATTTGCCTGATTACTCACCGGGCTCTTCACTCGAACTTAATTGGCCCGCTGTTACCGATGCGGAATTTTATCGCGCTTTCTGTGCTTACGATTCTGATTTCACCAATATATTTAAGGAATCTGCACTTATTAGTGATACTAACTACACGTTCACTTCTCTTATCGAAACTACTAAATTCTATTATCTTGTTCTTGCGACAAATACCATCGGGCAGCGCGGCTTTTCCGTTACAAACAGTTCTATTCAGGATTTTAATCCTCCAACCAATGTTTCTTTTACTGTTAACACTAATGCCTATTATACCGACAGCAATATCGTTTCCATCAAATTTTCAGGTGAAGACCTTACGCCAATGACGATTAAAGCTGATATTAACGACGGCTCAATCTCTTCATGGTCAACTTATAATTCATGGTACACATTTTATTATACTTCAACATGGGTTAACGGTGAAAAAGAAATCACAGGAATTTTCAGAGATTCCGCCGGACAGACTTCTACTGTGTCAACTACAATCTTCCTCGATTCTATCGCTCCGTCAAATGCTTCTATTGTTATAAATAATGGCGCGGGAACTACAGCTCTTATTTCTGTAAATCTTACTTTGAGTGCTGATGATATCGCTCCTTTAGAAATGATTGTGGCTAATAAAGCCGATTTCTCAGACGGAACTTGGCAGTCAATTGAAACGGCCAGAACATGGACTCTGCCGAATAACGGCGCAGGTGTTTATACTGTCTATGCAAGATTCCGCGACCCGATTGGCCAATTGTCGCCTATCGCTTCAGATAATATTTATTATTCAGCTATCTCTACCGATAAAACTAATATCTATCTAACAACTCCGGCAGCGGGGGCAACTATTGTCGAAGGAACGGTTGATTTCTCATGGAACGCGCAAGCTGATGTTAATTCCCCGCAATTTATTTCTATAAATCCCGGCGGTGTTTATTCCGCGACTGACAGTTATTCTATTCAGTTAACTCCGGGCAATTACACCTGGTTTGTTTATGCGACAAATGTTTACTCCACAATTAGTAAATCTGAAACCCGTTCTTTTATTGTTTATGTTAATCCGGATATTGATCCAATTAATCCTCAAAATGTTCGTGAGCATCAGATTCTTTTTGTCGCTTTGAATATTACCAACGCAAACACGCTCTCTTATGATAACTCTGAAATCGTTGGTGTGCATTACCTCGATACCAACAGACTCGTTTTCTCATTAATTCCTGACTTCGGTACCGCGGGACAAAACTGGAATGTTCCGTTTGTTGCTCAGAATTTATACGGTTCCGCGACACAGAATATGGCGGTTACCGTTTCAGCTCCGGCAAAGAAAATCACTTCTAAAAAACCGCTTAGATTTGAAGATACAGATGCGGATATTATTGATATCAAATACAACGGCATCAAGAAAAATAATTCTGTCGTTATCTTTGACGGCCAACGTCTGATTATTTCTAACGCTTATTCAAAAGGCAAACTTGTCTTTAAAGTTAAGCGAAATAAAAAAGCAGGCGGAGACGGCTCATTCGAACTCCAGGAAGTTTATGTAGATAATGACGGTAAAGGACTTAATCTTGCCGCAAGTGTAGCAAATATTTTCGCTGAACAGTTCTCAATTGACGCAATTAAAATCGGCGGCGCGACTTTAAGCAACCTTTACATCAAATCCGCTAAAATCATCAGCGTTAAGAAAGGTACTATTATCGGAACTGTGGTTGTTTCAAACGGTTT
>QMOL01000205.1 GCA_003648225.1 Chlamydiota bacterium | reverse complement strand
TGAAGTTGTTTATGATCCTGGAGCTGTTTCAGGAAGAATGCACAACGCTACTTATCAATTAATTTGTAATGATCCATCAACTCCAACTAATGAAATAACCTTTACAGGATATACATTGCCTCTAAGTATTTCTAACATTCAATATTCTATTAGCGGGACATCCCCTTTCTTAAATCAAGAAGTAACACTTATCGGTATTTGCACATATTCAGATGCTCCTGATTCAAATGATGATGAAGCTGGTTACGCTATTTCAGAACCTGAAGGCGGTGCTTGGAACGGCATTTATATAAGTGACATTTTTCATCGACCTGATTATGGCGAAGAAATTCAAATTAAAGGAACTGTTAAAGAGTTTAACGGATTAACGAGATTAGAAAACATTACTGAATATATTTCTTTAAGTAAATCAAACTCTGTGCCGGCCGTTATTATTACCGCTGCTGAACTTTCTACAGAACCTTATGAAAGTGTTTTGGTTTGCATAACTAACGTAACAGTAAGTGATGAAAATGTTGGTGGCAACGGTTATGAATGGCAAATTACCGATTCTTCAGGAAGTTGTCTTGTTGATGACCGAGTTCCTTACAGATACATTTGGAAATTAGGAAATACTCTAACCGAGATTCGTGGAATAGGATTTTATTCTTATAGTGCATTTAAACTTGAACCACGGTTTGATGATGATTTTGTCGGCAGAGATGTTTTTGAATACGCGTTAAAAGGAATGGTAATGACACCGGACGGACCGCAAAGCAACTGGTATGTTCATGTTTGGGACGATGACATTGTTGAGGTTACAAATATTGCACCATTGGGTATTAATATAGTTGATACGGAAGGAATAATTTTCCCGGGACTTATCGATGCTCACAATCATCCTTCATGGAACTCTTTCCCGACATTGATGTTTCATAAATTTCCGGCAGGTCATCGTGATGAATGGGCAGGATGGCAGGAATATTCAGATTGGAAAAAAAAGAGAGGCGATGTAAGAAAATACAGTTCAGTTGATGACAGCAAAAAAGATACAATTACAAAATTTGGTGAAGTATTAGAACTAATGGCCGGCTGTATTATTATTCAAGGGCAGAGTAACGATAATAAAGAACATGCCCATCCTGACGTAATGCTTTTTAATGTTGAGCAGTATCCATCGAAAGTTTATGCTAATATCTTTCCATGGAAAATGGATTCCGGCGAAAGGGATGAGCTTTCAAAGAAACTTAATGGTGGCGCTGTTAATGCAGTTGTAATTCATCTTTGTGAAGGACCGGACGCAACATCTCACGCTCAATTTACAACATGGAAAAGCTGGGGACTTCTCACGAAAGAAACAGCAATCATTCACGGAACATCTTTAACATCAAACGATTTTGCAGAGATGGCAGCAGTTGGCGCGAAACTCATCTGGTCGCCAATGACAAATATTAAACTTTTTGATCAGACGGCGAACGCAAAACTCGCAGCGCAAATTGGAGTTAATGTTGGTATATCACCTGACTGGACACCGAGCGGATGTTATAATCTGCTTGAAGAACTTGGTTACGCGTGGCATTTAAATCAGACGCAATTCGGCAATTATTTTACCGCAAAGCAAATGTGTGATATGGTTTCTCTAAATAATGCGATTTCATGCGGAATTGATAATCGTTACGGGAAAATCGCTGTTGGATATAACGCCGGATTATGCGTTATCAACGGCGACCCAAACGACCCATATATGTCCTTGATTAACGCGCGGCCAATAGATGTTAAACTTACAATTGTGAACGGAACTCCCCTATATGGCGACCCGAATCTCGTTAAAGCAATCGGCGCTACAGGCGAGACAGTTAATGTCTGGGGCACTACAAAAATGCTTAACATTGCGTTTGACCATCCGTTCTTAAATTACAGTCAGGAAACATTCGCGGATATCCGCAGTCATCTGCAAACAGCACATTCAACATTGAACACAACCTGCACATCGGGCTATCTTGACAGTGACGAGTTACAATTTCTGGATTTAGATTTATTGCAAAAGGGGCCTGATAATGTGCCTCCATTTGTAGGTAATGCCGACAATCCGATTTTGTCACCGGCAAACGGAGCGGAATTTATAACCGGCGATCCTGCAACAATGACATTTTTCACAAATGGATTTTGGGATAATTTAAGCCGTTCATCAGATTTAATTCACAAGGAAATAGCGATTGTACCTGACAGCGCACCCTCAACTCCGCAATTAGTAATCGCAACTGATTTAGCAAATACACCTGCGAATAATACAATCAATTTCACACCTGACTTTAACGGTGTGGATACAAATTATATTTTCAGATTTATAACAATTGATGAAAATGCCAACGCGACGACAACATTATTTACGAGCACAAAATTCACGGTAATACCGGAACCCGGGTTATTCTTGATTTTAAATTTGGGATTTTTGATTTTATATACCACCAGACGCGTGCCCGGCGTATACCCGGGTCAAGCGTCTAAATAAAACAATTTAAAACTTCTTGAAAGTAGAATTACCGAAAGTAAGAACCAGGCATCCCGGCATACGCGGGATACGTATTTTTGTTACTGTTTTTTTCAGGCATAATTTTTCAAGAGTTTTTCCAACATTTCTTTGTCGTAACATTTATCTATCATATCCTGATAACTGATTATGCCATCAAAATAAAGTTTTATAAGGTATGAATCCATTGTAAACATACCATATTTTGCTCCGGTCTGCAAATCGGAAGTAATTCTATAAGTTTTATTTTCGCGGATATGTGTGGCAATAGAGGGTGTATTAAACATAATTTCAAAAGCGGCTACGCGACCGTTACCATCTTTTTTTCTTATCAACTGTTGGGAAATAACACATAATAAATTTCCCGCCAATTGAGTTCTGATTTCATCACGGTTATTTGAAGGAAAAACATCTACAATTCTATCAACCGTTCTTGCAGCACCGGTAGTATGTAAAGTGCTCATAACGAGGTGTCCTGTTTCCGCCGCGCGAATAGCCGCTGAAATGGTTTCGAGATTACGCATTTCACCAACGAGTATTACATCAGGATCCTGCCTGAGGGCTTTAACGATTGCCTCTTCAAAAGAAGGGACATCCTCCCCTACTTCTCTTTGAATAATAATAGACTTAGAATGATCGTGCCTGTATTCAATAGGGTCTTCAACGGTAATTATATTGCATTGTCGTTTTTTATTGATTAAATCTATCATTGCGGCAAGAGTTGTAGATTTACCCGAGCCGGTAGGTCCGGTAACAAGAATCAAACCTCTCTGCTTAAAAAGCAATTCTTCAACTTGCCCGATACCAATATCATTAAGATCAAGTTTTTCATTAGGAATAAGTCTCAATACACAGCCGGTGAAAGTTCTCTGTTTGAAAATACTCACACGAAAATTGAATTTTTCATCCAAAACATAAGAAAAATCAGCCCCCCCTGATTCAGTGAGTTCCTTAAGATGTTTATCGGATGATATGGTATTGACAAAAGAATTTGTGTCATCCGGTGTTAAAACAATATCATTAACTTGAACAAGCATACCTAAAACGCGCAGCATCGGCGGTCGTCCTACTGCCATATGCACATCAGAAGCTCCACGTTCAATTGCAATTCTTAGTATTTCCTGCGGGGTCATATTATTTTGGATTATTGGATTATCGGGTGATTTCAATCATTTCAGTCATTCAGTCTTATTTATATTAACGGAGTCCACACCCACACTATTTGTTGACGCGTCAATAATCAATGCTTGTTCACGTTCTTGAATTTCATCTTCAGAAAGAGCCAGTCTATGCCAAGAAGGATAATTTGTAATCACGTCTTCAAATTGACCATCTTGTTTCATGTGCATTTCCCTTAACTGTTTATTCCAACTTGGATTGTTCTCTTCCGGTTTTACAATAGATGCGGTAATAAAAATAATAAGATTATCTTTCTTTTTTTCTTTTTTATCCCATCCGAAAAGTGATTTGCCAACGTAAGGTAAATCACCGAAATATGGAATTGAATTTCTTGAAGTTACCCAGTCATCTTTTATCATCCCGCCAATTGCAACTGTATATGTGTCTTTTAGAGCGACACGCGCGTCAATCATACGCTCATTTACAATAGGAACTTCAACTCCCTGTATAATTTGATTCCCTGCGAGCGCGCTAACAGTAGGTTTGATATCAAGTGTTACATATCCATTCTTACTAATATGCGGTGTTACTTCTAAAGTAATACCAACATAAACGTCTTCGAGGTTGTTAATTTCGTAAGCGCCGGTTTCTTTATTATAAGTGAAGGTAGGCTTATAATGTGTCTCAGCCACTCTGATAGTAGCTTTTCTATTATCAAGAGTTTGAATTTTCGGGTTACTTATAACTTTGGCTCTCTGATTGTTTGCAAGCAAACTAAACGCAAGTCTGAAATTATCCGGTGAGAGTTGATACGCCGACGCGCTATTTGCAGACAAGGTGGAGTCTCTTGTGGCATCAGCTTTAGCCGCGGTAGTTCCCTCTGCGCTCGACTTGGTTTTATTGCGAGTTGTTTCTTTATCGAAAGTGTACATAACATCGTGAAGTAAAACGCCGTAATCGCTCATATTGCTCCAGTCAACACCGATGGTATCAGTTTTCCCAAGAGCGATTTCCACAAAGTTAACTTCAATAAGCACTTGTGGCGTTGGCTGATCTAATCCTTTAATTATTTCTCGAACCTGACTTATTTTCGTGGGAATATCATTAATAATTATCACATTCGCTCTTGTATCACTCTCGATTTTTCCTCTTTCAGGGGTAAGCATTGGTTTAATAATAGGAACAATTTCATCTGATTTTGCATAATTTAGTGGAATAACAGCAACATTAAGAGGTTCTTTGTCAATTCTATCCGTGCTGACAACACGTATAATGTTTCCTTCTTTCAGGTAAGTATAACCATTCACACTAAGAACAAGCGAGAGAGCTTGTTCCCACCCGACTTTATTTAGTTCCATAGTAACGGTTCCTTTAACTTCGGGACCGGCGATTATGTTTGCTTGCACGCTTCTTGCAATCATCCTTAGAATATTTCTAAGATCGGCATCTTTAAAGTTCAAAGTAATAAGATTCGCCTTATTTGTAAGTTCATTATTTGTAATTTTTTGTGCAATAGTTAAAGACTCAATATTGATATTTTCATTTTGATTATTGCTTTTACCGCTATCATCTTTATTTTGCGCGTTTTCTTTGGAATCATCAATTATATGGTTAATTAATGCTGTTCTAGTTTTCACATCACCTTTTTCGGCATGTGATGAAAGAGTTGTAAAAATTAGTAAAAAGCACAATAGGTATGCACATTTAACTAATGAACTAAAACAAAAGAATGATAATTTAACTATAGTTTTCAAGATGTTTTCTCCATTATTTTGATACGATAAGGGAATAATCGGCTATTTGTCCGTCTAAAGAAAATTCTATTGATTTATAATCAATTTTGTAAATATACACATCATAATCGGGTGAAATTCTATCTCCTTCGGCAAGTAATCTGTCATTAATCAATACAAACCGTTTATTATTTGAAATTACAACGCCTTCAATTTTACATTTTTTTATAACATTGTATATTTCTTGTTTACACATCATTGCATCTCTTTTTCCTTCTTTCCCATTCATTTTCTCTTTAGATTTTTTTTGAACTGTTTTTATCATGGGGTCTCTCACACCTATTGAATTATAATCGCAATAAGCATCTAAGGAAAGGATTA
>QMOL01000204.1 GCA_003648225.1 Chlamydiota bacterium | reverse complement strand
ACCAGGTGACCGGAACTTGAAACAGGTAAAAATTCGGTCAATCCCTGTACCGCGCCAACAATAACAGCGTCTAACATTGTTAAATCAGTCAATTTATTTCTCCTGTTTATTTTCTGTTTTATACGATTGGTCTGCTGAAGTTTCAAGCGGACTCGAAAAAGCAAAAATTATAAACGCTGTAATCGCAATCATTGAGAATACTAACGCGTACCAAGGTGCATGAATTTCATTATTATTTTTCATATCATTATTTGTTAATAATTATTTGTCGTAGATCCGCCGAAGGAGGATTATTTGTAGTAGATCCGCCGAAGGAGGATTGTTTTTATAGTCGGTCAACCCCGGCATCCGCGGGGCGCTTACGCGAGGTCATAAGGTTATTTTTTCACAAAACTCTTTATTCTTCTTACTGCTTCTTCAATATCACTTAATGATGCCGCATAAGCCAAGCGGATAAATTTTCCGCCGCCGGAGCCGAATGCTTCTCCCGGAACGACGGCGACTTTTTCCTGTTTCAGCAATTTTGTGGCGAACTCCATTCCGGTCATTCCTGTTGATTCCACAGACGCGAAAGCGTAAAAAGCGCCTTCCGGCAAATGGCATTTCAACCCGCAATCATTCAATCCTGCAACGAGTAGTCTGCGGCGGTGATTATATTCTCTCGCCATTTTTTTAACTTCCGGCATTCCGTTCTTTAGTGCTTCAATTGCCGCCATTTGGCTGACGATCGGAGCGCAAAGCATTGTATATTGATGAATTTTTGTCATCGCGGAAATTATTCGCTCCGGTCCGCAGGCATAACCGATTCTAAATCCCGTCATCGCGTGACCTTTGGAAAAACCGTTCAAATATACAGTCCGGTCTTTCATTTCCGACATAGCCGGCATAGCGATATGCGGAATATCATAAGAGAGGTGGTCATAGATTTCATCACTAATAAGTAAAACATCATTTCTTTTAATCACTTCGGCGATTGATTCAAGCTCTTTTTTTGTATAACTTGCGCCGGTAGGATTTGAAGGGTAATTTAGAACAATCGCGCGTGTTTTCGATGTGATAAGTTTCTCAATTGCTTCCGCGGTAACTTTAAATCCCGGCAATTCCCATGTCGGCAGAATTACAGGTATTCCGCCGGCAAGTTTTACTGTTGGAGTGTATGAAACATAACACGGTTCAGGAATAATCACTTCATCACCCGAATCAAGTATTGCTCTCATAACGAGGTCCATCGCTTCGCTAACGCCGACTGTAACGAGGATTTCGTTTTCGGGATTATAGCCAATTTTTCTTTCTTTTTTTGTAAAGATCGCGATTTGCTCAAGCAATGATTTCATGCCGCGATTAGATGTATAGGAAGTATAACCTTTTTCGAGAGCATAGACTGCCGCTTCGCGGATATGCCACGGAGTCACAAAATCAGGTTCTCCGACTCCGAGTGAAATAACGTCATCCATTCCGAGCACGAGATCAAAGAAAGCCCGAATACCTGATGGTGGCAATTCATCAACGAGAGTAGAAATTTTATGTAATTTATTTTTATTCATAGTTTTACAAGCTTATCGCCAGTCGCTCACTCTTTTCGGTACTTTGAAAAATATCCCCATTCTCTTTATAAACTTTCAACATAAAATGTGTTGAAGTAGCAGTTACATTTTCGAGTGTTGAGAGTTTCTGGGAAACAAAACCGGCAACTTCCTGCAAGCTGTGTCCTTCAACAAGCAGCAGTAAATCGAATCCACCTGAAAGCAGGTAACAATTTTTAACCTCACTGAATTTATATATTCTTTCTGCAATGGAGTCGAAACCGGCACCGCGCTGCGGAGTTATGCTTACTTCAATCCATGCGCGAACCGCGCCATCTGTTTCGGCGATATGTTCAGGGTTCAGCACCGCGCGATATTTCAGGATGGTACCTTTTTTTTCGTAATCGGCTATAGCTTTAGCGACATCTTTCTCAGATTTACCGGTCATTTCGGCTATTTCTGCCGGAGATTTTCTTGCATCCTGGACAAGAATTTCGAGAATATCGTCCATAATTTTCTCCTTAAAATTAAATTTCTTAAATTATTAAGTGATTATATCAAAACAACGAATTAGCGTCAATAACAGTTTAATGATTGTTGGATTAATGGATTTTGTCATTTCATTATTGAATTTCACATTGAAAAATGGTAAAATCTGTATTATAAGAATAATTATTGGTAAAATATCAAAATGAAAAGAACACAAGCAAATAGTGATGATTTTGAAAAAATGATCGCCGCAAGAAATGACGATATCGCCCCGGATGGTTTACGCGCAACGGTATCAGATATCATTTCCGATGTTAGACAAAATGGTGATGCCGCTTTATGCGATTTTACGAAAAAATTTGATAACTTCGATTTAACGCCGCGGCAAATTCGTTTGTCGGAAAATGAACTTGATATTGACTGCGAAGATGAACTCATTGAAGCGTTAATTCAGGCAGCCGGAAATATTCATTCATATCACGAAAAACAAAAAAGAAAAGAATGGTTTTCCGAAGATGAGAACGGTGCAAAACTCGGCGAAATTATTCGACCGGTTAAACGGGCCGGTTTATATGTTCCGGCAGGTACGGCCCCACTTGTCTCAACGGTTTTGATGACAGTAATTCCCGCGCAGGTAGCCGGGGTGGAAGAAATTTGTGTTGTAACTCCACCTGATAAAAACGGGAATGTAAATCCGGGAATTCTTGCCGCGTGCAAAATTTGCGGCGTGAAAGAAATTTACCGGCTCGGCAGCGCGTGGGCAATCGCAGCTCTCGCTTTTGGCACCGATTCAGTTGAAAAAGTTAATGTCATCGCCGGTCCCGGAAATCGTTTTGTTACCGAAGCCAAAAGGCAGCTCTACGGTTATGTCGGCATAGATTTAATCGCGGGACCGAGTGAAAGTTTAATTATTGCTGATGATTCCGCAAACCCGAAATGGATTGCGGCGGATATTCTTTCGCAAGCCGAGCACGCCGGCAGCGTGACATTTTTGGTTTCCGACTCCCCTGCCGTTTTAGATTTAATTGAGAGTGAAATAAATTTCTTGCTTAAAACGGTTTTAACAGCCGATTCATTAAAAAAATCTGTGGCGGAAAATTTAACCGCTGTGCTTGTTGATTCGATTTCCAATGCTGCAGAAGTAGCGAACAAAATTGCACCTGAACATTTACAGATAATCACAAAAGAAAACGATAATATTCTCGCGAATATAAGAAACGCAGGCGCTGTTTTTCTTGGTAATTATTCGCCTGTTCCTCTTGGTGATTTTTGCGCGGGACCAAGTCATGTTCTTCCAACAGCTTGTGCGGCGACATTTATGAGCGGGCTTTCCACCGATACGTTCATTAAGAGAATGGGAGTAATAAATTATTCAGAAAAATCTTTTAAGAAAATAAATAAAACTATGCGGATAATTGCCGGAAAAGAACAATTACCGGCACATGAATTAACGGCGGTAATCCGTAATCCGAACTAAATATTCAATATTCAACAAGAAATAATCAATTTTCAAGTAAAGCACAACCCCAGCATACGCGGGGCGCTTACGCGAGTACAAAGCACAAAGAACTACTAATTATTAATATGATTCTACCAATTACATACGAAAAAGAACCTTCTTTACATCGACCGTCCCAACCGGTTACTGTGATTACTAATGAAATTTTAGATTTGATTGATGATATGTTTGAAACGATGAACCAATCGAACGGGATTGGTCTTGCCGCACCGCAGGTTGGGAAAAACATCCGCGTGATAATCGTTGATATACTACAGAAAAAATCTAAACCTTTTGCTTTGATAAATCCAGAAATCGTCCATGCCGAAGGAGAACAATTTTATGAAGAAGGCTGCTTGAGTTGCCCGGGATTATCGGGAAATGTCAAACGAGCGGCAAAAGTTACTGTTCTTGGTCTTGATGAAAGCGGCAATGATGTAAAAATTGATGCCGAGAAATTACTTGCGGTAGTTTTGCAGCATGAAATTGACCATCTTGACGGAATTTTATTTATTGATCGACTGGATGAGAAAGAAAAACAAAAAATTGAGAAGCAGAGGAAACTGGCAAAAATGTAATTATGAAAAATTCTATTCTTTTAAAAAATTGTCTCGCTGTCGCTACAGTAAACAATAATGATGATTTTTTATACGATGCTGATATTCGCATCGATGAAAATATGATTTCTTCCGTTGGATGTAATTTACCTGAAGATGCTGATGATATGATTGATTGTTCAGGGAAAGTAGCATTACCCGGCTTTGTTAACACCCATCATCATTTTTTTCAATATTTAACAAGAAATCTTCCTGCGGCACAAGACTCTAAATTATTTGACTGGCTTGTTTATCATTATAAAATATGGCGAGGAATAACTCCTGAAATGGTTTATACAAGCTCGCTCGCCGCAATGGCTGAGCTTCTTCTTACAGGCTGTACCACCTCCGCCGATCATCATTATCTTTTTCCTACCGCTTCCGGTAAAAAATTAATCGATGAACAAATTAATGCCGCACAAGAAATCGGGATGAGATTTCACCCAACCCGCGGAAGTATGAGTCGCGGGAAATCATCGGGCGGGCTTCCGCCTGACGATGTAGTTCAATCGGAAAAGGAAATTATTAAAGATAGTATTCGCCTTATCGACAAATACCATGATCCCGGAAAACTTTCTATGTGCAGTGTCTCTCTCGCTCCGTGTTCGCCTTTCAGTATTACCACAGAATTAATGCGTGACACAGCCGCCCTTGCGCGTGAAAAAGATGTTCATCTTCACACCCATCTTTGCGAAACAATTGATGAAGAAAAATACTGCATCGAAAATTATAATAAACGGCCGCTTGAATATATGGATTCAATCGATTGGCTCGGAAGCGACGTTTGGTTCGCGCACGGAATATATTTTAATGATGATGAGATTAAAAAGCTCGGTGAAACCAATACCGGTATCGCTCATTGTCCATCTTCAAATTTGAGGCTTGGTTCCGGAATCGCTCCCGTCAGAAAACTACTCAACGCGGGCGCGCGTGTTGGTCTTGCCGTTGATGGCAGCGCGAGTAACGATTCTTCAAATATGCTTCAGGAAGTTCAACGTGCCATGCTAATTAACAGAATAAAAAGTGGCGTGGATTCAATGTCGGCCAAAGATGCTATCCGCATTGCCACCAAAGGTGGCGCGGAAATTCTCGGTCGAAATGATATTGGCTCGCTTGAATCTGGAAAAGCGGCAGACATCGCGCTTTTTGACGTTGATTCTTTAGCTTATGCCGGTGGAATGAGTGATCCGATTGCCTCACTGCTTTTTTGTGGTTATGATCATCGAGCCTGGATGACTATAGTCAACGGGAAAATACTTGTTCATGAAAAGCAGTTAATGTATTTTGACGAATTAGAAATCGCTGATGAAGTTAATAAAATTTCTGAAAAATTATTATCCGGTATATAATAAGAACCAACTGTCGGTAAAATCATGATTAAAAACTTCTATAAACCCGATTCGGTAAATGACGCAGTAAAATTTCTTAAAAATAATATTCTCGCAACACCAATAGCAGGTGGAACTTTCCTCTCTCTTCACGCGTCAAAGAAAATCACTTCTCTTGTTGATTTATCATCGCTTAACCTTGATTACATAAAGAAGAAAAGCGATTCGCTTGTTATTGGCGCGACTACTACTTTCGCTCAAATTGCTGATTCAAAACTATTTAGTCCTCTCACTGAAATTACAGGCAATACAGCAACCGAACCTTTGAGAAATATGATTACGGCAGGCGGGAATGTGATGATACCGCTCAGGTGGAGTGATTTGCCACTTGT
>QMOL01000203.1 GCA_003648225.1 Chlamydiota bacterium | reverse complement strand
AAAATTTTGATTGACTCATTCGTCATGGTTATTCGGTATCATGTGCCTGAGTAAATTGATCTTAATTCATCCGGAAGGGAATTAATTACCGTAATTTATTCAATTTATTCTTTACTGAAATATTATTTGCATCAATGCTAAGAGACTTTTCCCACATTTCTTTTGCTTTTTCAGGCTGACCGAGCTTATAATAAATATCACCAAGATGGTCGGTCAATACAGGATCATCACTGGTAAGTTGATTAGCGTGAATCATTTTTTTCAGCGCAGCATTGACATTTCCTTTTTTAAACAAAATCCATCCTAAAGTATCGATATAGGCGCTGTTTTCATTATTGTCTTTCAAAGCTTCTTTAACAAGTTTTTCCGCGAAATCAAGTTTTTCACCCGAGAGAGCAAGAATATAAGCGGTAAAATTAAGTAGTTCGGTTTTGCTCTTGCGCGCAGGAACAACTTTGAGCATAAGCTCAGATGCTGTTTTGTATTTTTGTTTAGCCGATTCCGTTTTGCCGTCACGCAAATTCTTTTCACCCATAGCGCTATAAATTCTTGAAGCTCTGATATAGGCATCAGTTTCATCAGGATCAAGTGAAATAACCTTTTTATATTCTTTAAGAGCTTTATCCGGTTCGCCAAGTAATTCGCAAAGCAATCCGTATTTCAAGAGATATCTGGCTTTATTCCGGTAATTGATAAGTTCTTTTAATTTTTTGCGTGCAGTAACAAACTGTGTTTTTGACAATTCGTAATCAGCATTGCGGGCGTTTTTAAATCCTTGTTCGATATAAACATCAACAATCCGCTCTTTCAAAAATATATCGTCAGGAGACAATTTGAACGCCTGTTCGTATTGCTTAACGGCAAGTTCAGGCATATCATACAACTCGTAAAAATTGCCAAGTTGTTGACAAAAAAGAGTTGACGGGGCTATTTTAACAATTTGTTCGTAGGATTGAATTACTTTATCTATTCGCCCCAACTGCCCATTTATATTGGCATATTCCAACCATAGAGCGATTGAATCAGGTGAATATTCGAGGGTTTTTTCAAGCATACAAACGGACTCGAAAATATCGTTTCGAGCCCGTTTGCAAATTCTGCCTGATGAAAGTAAATGATTAACGCGCTCCCTTAAATAAGCAGAGCGCAGATAATAAGCATAAGTTAACGCCTGGTCGCGAACAGCTTCCAGGCGATATAAATAAGTTGTGAAATTAGAATCACTATTTGCGGCAGCAAAAGAATTTGTTGTTGCCAATCCCAAAAATAAAGACAACACAATTCCGGTTTTTAAAATAACATCAAAACTTAATCTTTTTTTTCTGTTAAATAACCGGAGCGAGCAAAGATACACAAATGTGATTCCAACCACACGTTTAAATCGCTTGCTCAACTTGAACACAATATTCAATTATTTGTTTTTATGACGGTTTGCCCGCAATTGTTTTTTACGTTTATGTTTATTAATTTTTTTCTTTCTTGTTTTACGTCCGCACGGCATAAATAATCTCCATTTGGCGGATTATAAGGTATTATTATATTATTACTGTTCGATATTATACCAAAAAGGCTTTTAAAATGAAAGGGGCCCCCGGCACGGATTTTTTTTGAGAAAACACCCTTTTGAAGAATGTATAAGAATACGAACAGGTGAAACCGGCGGAAAATCGGTTGGATATAACGCACAGGATACATGCATTATTTTACCGCATCGGTTTTTTTCTTCCTGTGAAGATATTTTTCAACCAGTTCCAACTTTTAGCGAATGGGCGTATTCGTGCGGCGCGTCGTTTTTCGACTTTAAGAACAGTTTCCTTAAGAAACTTAGCATCTTTTTCGACATTATGAAGTTTTTCCAGTGTCAGTCTTAATCCCTCCATTACCATTCTATTTTGCCGCGCGATTGCGGCAACGAGAAGAATATTTGAATGCTGTAATTTCAATTGGTTTCTATAATTCTGAAATGTCGCACGACGAGTATGCCCGGTAATTCTTTTCCAAAAACGAGTCCACAAAGATGCGGGTTCAAGATCGTCAAGAATCACTTCTGTCGTTGCAACAAGTTCCTGCATTTGAAGGCTTAAATTTCTGACATCTGACGATTCTCTGCGGTATCTATCTTCAAACTCCGTAAACAGAGATTGCAAAGAATTATCAGAAGATAATTGTTCTTGAACATTTTTACGATTTGATTTATCAGAAACAATATCAGTCACATTTCACCTCATCGATAGATTTATTTTTTATTTCACCTGCGGTATATTTTCTCTGACAGTAACAGTTGACGGCATAACAGATACAACATTGCAATTTGCCGGAGGAATAACTTTAATTAAGAGTGAATAACCGGCTGTTGCGCCTGTCATATCAACGAAAGCAGTAATATCTTTTGGAACAGTAGTTTCAATAATTTGATCTCTGCCTTTAAGAATAACTTTAATTTCCGATGGTTCAAGAGTGTAAAAGTTTTCAAAAGGCAGAGCCATTAGACTTTTAACTTTAATGTGTTCAAATGTGCGCTGTTTTGGCGAAGTATTAATTCCAATTCTAACTTTTACTTTAGTATTTCCAAGCACAACATCCGGACTAACAGGTCCAATACCGATATTTACAGGAAGGGTTTTGTTTAAGCCATCAATATTAATAGGTTTTGTCTTTAATTCACTAATCTTATCTACACTGCTCGAAGGTCCGTTAACAACAATAACCGGAGGTTCAACCGTAATTTTTGACAGAATATACCCATCAGCCGGTTTACCATTAATAACAGGTTTAACCGGTATATTTTTATAAGTTCTTTTGTCTATAGTTATTCTTATTTTAGATGGGACAATTGATTTTATAAAATACAAATCTTCATTACCGGACGGCCCAGTATAAATAAGATTTTCCTTGGAATTCAATTGATATGACGGGATAATATTCTCTATTTCAGATGTTAAGTCTATTTTTCCTTTATAGTCAATGCTACGCAACGCATTTTTCCCCCGCCTGGAACATAAAATATTTAAAGTTATATCTTGAAGCGGTAAGCCATTAGTCGTACGCGCATACGCTTCATATCCTTTCGCGGTAGCAAGTTCAAGTGGAACATTAATTGCCACAGTAGTTTTTTCCGTAGTTTTAACTACGCCCCAACAAACGAAAGCGATAATCAAGGCAACAATTCTTGTTCCCCAATTTTTGGCAAATGGGGTTATAATGCTCTTAATGGTGGGGCGATTTCGCCACGAGTGTTTAATTAATTTAAAAACTGATCGTTTCTTTTTAGGCGTTTGCATTATTATTTGTTCTGATAAACAATATAGGGTTCAAGCTGCTTTACAAAATTAAGTATTTCTTTGTACGCATCATCGTAAGTCTCTGATTTTGATACTGGTGTTGACAGGCGAACGAAAGCCCATCGATCGCTTCTGCCTCTAAAGATCAAATCGAATGCTGTTTTAAAAGGGAGCCAGGGATAATTCCGCGTTGCGTAAACTTTGTTTCCATCACTGCCCTCGCACTGATACCAATAAACTACGCACTCACGTACTCCAAGTTGTTTAAAGCCGGCATCCATTCGCGCAACTTCAAACTCGTTACCGGCAATAGATAACTGCACCGGTTTCGGCTCATCTATTTGCCATCCCTGTGCCGGGAAACACGCTTCAGGAGCATGAATTGAATGCCTGTCGGTGTTATTTTGTACTATCGCGAGCATTATTCCTTTGGGATCATTATCAGTTCGGGCAATTGAAGAAAGAAGATGCATCATCGCAATATTCCGCAAACGAGGGTCGACATCATCTCCTACAAGCTTTGATCTGAAGAAAATTGTCTGATAAGCCATTCGGGTAAATTGATTGCTTATCCAACGTCCATTATTAAAAAATTGTTTAAGAAAAGTTTTAATCTGTTTCTCAGCTAACTTATAATCATTTGTCGCAAAATTTCCGTTTAGTAATGTACGTGCCGCGCTTACATAATTAAAATAACTATTTGTAGGCACATATAACCCCCTAAAATATTCAGTGTCATCGGGAAGCTGTTTCAATTCTTCTTCCGAAACCGCCATTTTAACCATAGTTTTTCCGCCAATCATGTTTGGAATCGCGACTATGTAATTCAAAGGCCGCACTTGATAACCTTTCTCCCCCGTAACAATAGTAGGGTAATTTTGAAGCGCAGAAAGTCCTTTTGTATAATAAATATTCTGCTTAACTTTAAGACCAACATAATAAGCTATCAGCAAAAGAATAACAACAATAAAAGTATGCTTCCAAAGAATTTTATAATATGAATAATCCGGCACTTTTTTCTGTTCCGGTTCGGTGTCATCTTTATCTGTTTCATCCGTTTCATCCGTTTCGGTGTTTGTTTGTTCCGCTTTAGCTTTTCGGGCTTCTTTTTCAGCTTTTTTCTTAAGCAAAATATCACGTTCTATTCCCGGCATACGTTCAAGATAGTGAGCAACGAGCCATACCATTAGAAAGCCCAAGCCGTAAACCACAACACCAGGGTACTCGTGAAAAGCGCCAAAAGCCACTTTTTTCCCCCAGCCTTCCGAGAGATGAAATATATGTTCAATCCAAACAAAAAATTTACCACAGTAAGCTATTAAAACAATGCGCAGAGAATTATTAAGAACTGCAACAGGAATAATCAACAGAATCATCACAAGACGTTTCCACCAGGTTCGCAGCATTAAATAACACATCAAAAGAGAAAGAACACTTGTCATCATCAACGACTGCAAACCACTACATGCGGCAGCAACATCAAAAGCCAAATCCGGCATACCAACCATTGAAACATTAGTCCCCTGCCTGATAACCTGAATATCAAAAGGGTTTCCAGTAAAATTAATGAACCAACATGCGAATTTTGTTGAAAAAATTCTCATCTTAAGAGAAACAACACTGCTGCCCAAACCCCACTGAACTGAAAAGAGCGAAAGAAAAAGCGGGAACATTACCGCTCGGGCAAAGAGCCAGCCGCCAAGATAAAAACAAATTGACCAAATTAACGCGACAAATCCAATTGATTGCATAGCGTTAATATCTCCTCTTTTAAAAGCAAGAGTGAAAAGCAACGATGCAACAACAAAACCAAGTCCAATAAAACTTATTTTTTTAGGAACATTTTTTAATTGCTTTCCAACCCAGAAAAGCAACAGACAGGAACCGATAAAAATCATCATCCCATTAGCATTGTAACCATGTTCGCTGCCCCAGCTATCCCAAGTTCTAAGCAGCGGGTATTTATAACTGTAAATTATAAGAATACCAAGAATCAAAAATAAGAAGAAAGTCAGCGTGCGAAAAATTGATGCATCATTTTCTTCTGCATTATTATTTTGTTCATCAGAAGGACCGGTTTCAATTTCTGATTCTATTTTAGTGTCTAAGGTATCGTTTTCTTCGTTCATAAGTTTTTGTTTTTATTAATAAATATTCAATTGACTTTATTCATAAGAATTATACACATTTACATCTAAAAGGTCAATACTATAATCGGTGTTCGATCGTAGCCGCTGCCGTTGGCTGCGGAATTCGATGTTCGGTTGTAGCCGCTGCCGTTGGCTGCGGTGAATTCCGCCCTCAGCGAGGGCGGCTACAGAATACGATAATAATCTATCGCTGATTTTTGTCGCCGCTGCCGTTGGCTGCGGAATTCGATGTTCGATTGTAGCAGCTGCCGTTGGCTGCGGATTCAGGCAACATAGGAAAGGCAATATTAGATGATGCTCCTCACATTGTTCCTGAAGAAATTTTCTCTACTTTTGACTCAACCATTCCATCATGGAACTCTGTTTTTATTAAGTCTCCATTCTTTATTTTTTTT
>QMOL01000202.1 GCA_003648225.1 Chlamydiota bacterium | reverse complement strand
GCGATGCTTTGTGAATAGCCTTTGCGGCTAAATCGACCAATTTAAAAACCGACTGCATTGGTGCGTAAGCAACCCCGGCATGCGCGGGGCGCTTCGCGAAAGTCGGAAGATGCGATTAACACTACTAATTTATTTATCTTCTTCGATTTAGTCGCTGGAAGTGGGCTTATGATTTTAATTTACTAAATAACTTTTACAATTGATTAAAAAATATTTCAATGAAATAATTCCGGCATACGCAGGACGCGTATGTGTGTTATCGTATAGCCACGGCACGAATAATCCAATAATCCAACAATCCAACAATCCATTAATCCAACAATCCAATAATCCACTAATCCATTAATCCATTAATCCATTAATCCACTAATCCATTAATCCACTAATCCACTAATCCATTAATCTCCCATGCACCCAAATCTAAAATTAGAAAATATCAGAAATGTTCTTATCCGTCAGGAAGAAACTATTATTTTTGCGCTTGTTGAACGCGCGCAATTCAAACGAAACAAAATAATTTACGAAAAAGATGGGATTAAACTCCCAAATTTTGACGGTAGCTTTCTTGATTATATTCTTCGCGGAACAGAGGCTTTACACTCCACAATCAGGCGATACACAAGTCCGGATGAACATCCTTTTTTCAAGAATTTGCCCGAACCGGTTTTGCCGGTTGACGCTTATGATTTTCCCATAAAGAAAACCGATGTTAATATTAATGACCGGATTAAAGAAATTTATATAAATAATATTATTCCGGAAATGTGTGTGGAAGGCGATGACGGACAATACGGTTCAAGCGCAGTTTACGACGTTAACGCGTTGCAAGCGTTGTCGAAAAGGATTCATTACGGGAAATTTGTAGCCGAGAGCAAATTCTTATCCGATAAAGAAACATATCTTTCTTTAATAAAAGCAAAAGATGAAGCAGGGATAATGGAGAAAATTACCGATAAAGCTGTTGAAGAAAAACTGCTCAAAAGAGTGGCGCTTAAAGCTGCAACTTACGGCAAAGAAATTGATATTGTCACTTCGGAGCCGGAAAATGAAAATCAAAAAATATGCCCGAATCTTGTTGCTGATATTTATGAAAAATGGCTCATTCCGCTCACTAAAAAGGTTGAAGTAGAATATCTACTCGCACGCGGATATTGATTGCCAATAAGCCAAATGAAATTAATAACAGAGATAAAAACCGTTAAAAATATGAAAACTATGGAACAGGAAAAAATAAAAGAAAGACTCTACTCTCTTGATACTTTAAGAGGCTTTGATATGTTTTGGATAATCGGCGGAGGTCTTTTGCTTCAAACTTTGGCAAATTTTACAAATTGGCATTGGCTTAATGTTCTTGCAGAACAAACACATCATGTAAAATGGAGTGGGTTTCATTTTAATGACCTCATTTTTCCGCTCTTTATGTTTATATCAGGTGTCGCTATTCCTTACGCTTTAATAAGTAAAATTGAAAAAGGTGAATCAAAAATCACTCTTTTTAAAAAGATTTTTAGAAGAATGATCCTTTTGATTATATTCGGCTTTATCTATAACGGTATGTTGAAAAACGGATTTCATAACCTTCGTTTCGCAAGCGTGCTCGCTCAAATAGGTATCGCATACTTTTTTGCGGCATTGATCGCTATTAACACAAAATCATTAAAATCGCGCCTGCTTTGGATTGTCGGAATTCTTGCTTTTATTGCCTTTGCGCAATTCTTCGTGAAGATAGGTGAATACGGCGGAAATTTTATTCCCGACAAAAGCATAAATGCTTGGGTTGATCAACATTTCCTATTCGGAAAACTTTATGATAAAACTTTTGACCCGGAAGGGTTGCTGTGCATAATTTCCGCTGTTTCGGTAACTTTAATGGGAACAATTGCCGGAACTGTTTTGAGAAATAAAGAATATAACCAATCACGTAAAACAGTAATACTATTTGTAATGGGCACTGTGTTAATTCTCTTGGCTCTATCTCTTTCCCCCGTGTATCCTATTATAAAAAAAATGTGGACTGTTCCGTTTGACTTATTAGCCGCCGGAATTAGCGTATCGTTGCTCGCTATTTTTTATTTTATAATTGATGTAAAGAAAAAAAGAAATTGGATTTTTTTCTTTCAGGTTATCGGTATGAACTCAATTACCATTTATCTCGGAAGAAAAATTATAGACTTTGGACACCCTGCAAGATTTTTGATGGGATGGACAGTCCCGGCTTTTGGGGACATAAGTAATATAATTCTGATTATAACATCTCTTGCTTTGGAATGGTTGCTCTTATATTACTTTTATAAGAAAAAAATATTTTTAAAAGTTTAATTATAATTAAATTTCAAATTTAGTTGTCGTTATATACGACAGAAAATACCCGGTTCTTTATTTACATCACGGTTTTTAAACGGCTTAAAAAAACCGCAGGTCTCCTGACACGAAGCGGACTAATTGAATATTTCTGCTTTAAAAGTGTGCCTGTGGCGTATTGATTATTTATTATCGATTATTGATTATCCCCTCTTGACTTTCATTTAAAATAATACTATAATAGTGCCAGTTTAATAAAATAACTTTATTTATTGTAAAATGAAACTTGTAACTA
This sequence comes from Chlamydiota bacterium, assembly GCA_003648225.1. GTDB lineage: Bacteria > Auribacterota > UBA3054 > UBA3054 > B51-G9 > B51-G9. Next base: position 3,240 of record QMOL01000202.1, on the reverse strand, counting down.
AAGAATCCGATTACGCGATAAGAGCGGTGCTTTTCCTCGCGCAAAACAATGACCGGTACGTTTCTTCAAGAGAAATTGCGGAGAAGGATAATATACCGTTAAGATTTTTGCGTAAGATTTTAATCGTATTAAAAAATAAAAAACTGATTGAAACCAAGGAAGGCAAGACCGGTGGAATAAAATTAAAGGAAAAAGCTGATAAAATCTCACTTAAGGATTTAATCACCTTTTTTCAAGGGAATATTCAATTTACCGAATGCCTTTTCAGGGGGGAAATATGTCATAACAGAGCAACCTGTGTTCTCAGAAAAAGAATTTTAAATATTGAAGAAAAAGTAGTGAAAGAATTTGAAAAAATAACAATTAAAACACTGATAAACGATTTTAATCACGAATAAATTAAAACAAAAAACTTAACCACTAATGAACACTAATAGACACTAATTAATTTAAAAAGAAAGATATTTTATAAACTATAAATAGCATAGAAAAAACTAAACTGAATCGAAACAATAATTTTTATTATTTGTGTTTATTTGTGCTGAAAGTCCGCCGAAGGAGGATCCATTCGTGGTTAAAATGAAATTTGTGGTTAAAACTATTGGAGAGTAATTTATGAAAAGAAAAATAATTAAAATCGATGAAGAAAAATGTAACGGATGCGGTGAATGTATCCCTAATTGTCCGGAAGGCGCATTACAAATTATTGACGGCAAAGCCCGGCTTATAAGTGATCTTTTCTGCGATGGACTCGGTGCCTGTATCGGCGAATGTCCAATCGGTGCGATTTCTGTTGAAGAACGCGAAGCCGAACCTTACAATGAAGCAAAAGTTATGGTGAATGTTGTTAAGGGGGGGCCGAATGTGATCAAGGCGCATTTAAAACATTTGAAGGATCATAACGAGATAGAATTTTATAACCAGGCGGTGGAATACTTAAAAGAAAAGGACATCGAGATTCCTGAAATAAAAGAAAAAACAGTTCCGTTTGCCTGTCCGGGAATAAAATTGGTTGACAATCGACAAAAAGTATCGACTGCAGACAACGAAAAAGGTCGATTGAATGCCGATGAAACTGGAAGTCGGGCATCTGAACTTAGGCAATGGCCCACGCAGCTTCATTTATTAAATCCGCGGGCATCATATTTTCAGGATGCTGATTTGCTTATTGCGGCTGACTGTGTACCTTTTACTTTAAACGGTTTTCACGAGACGTATTTACGTGGGAAAACGCTTTTACATTTTTGTCCTAAACTTGATAATTCTTATGAAGCGTATGTAGAAAAACTTGCACAGATTCTTTCCTTAAATAATATTAAATCTATAACTCTATTGAGAATGGAAGTTCCGTGCTGCGGGGGAACGACCGCGACAGTAAAAGCAGCATTGGAAAAAGTGAGGAAAAATATTACGATAAATGATATAATAGTATCGTTGGACGGAAAAATAAAAAATTAACCAAACAAACAAATCTTGAAAATGAAAATTGATGACGCAATACTAAATAAAATCGGCACAGTATCTGAACTGGTTGTTTCACAGCCAAGCGGAATTACAAGCAGAACTATTGTTGACGCTAAACACACAAATATAACTTTATTTGCATTTGATGCTGAACAAACAATAAGTGAACATATCACACCTTATCACGCGCTTGTGCAGGTTCCACAGGGTGAGATTAAAATCACAATCGGCGGGGAGCCGAAAGTTGTAAAAAGCGGGCAGACAATCCTTATGCCGAAAGATATTCCACATTCATTAATTGCGAAAGAGAAAAGCATAATGATATTAACTTTGATGAAAGAAAAAGAAGAGAATTAACCTAATAAAAAAAGGAAAAGCCATGAAAATAATTATTATCACTTTATTTGTCACGATAATGAGCAGTTTCGCTTTTGCGAATACTTCAGTTATGAATCTCGGGAAATTTCAACAAAGTGTGGCTGCAGTTAAAGGCAGCGCCAAACCGGTTTATTATGACATTGACCGTGACGGCAAAAAAGATATAATTACCGGCTGCGATGACGGGCGTATTTATATTTATAAAAACAACGGGACAACTGAAAATCCGGCTTTCAATATTTATACTTTAGCCGGTCTTGAAGATGGAACAGAGATAAAAACTGTCTATTCATCATTACCTGAAGTTACCGATTGGAATGGAGATGATTTACCTGATTTACTTATTGGCAGTTATAAGTTCACGTATATTTACACAAATGCTACTGCAGCGGCAGGCGTAATGCCTGTTTTTGCGGCAGCCGGTCCGATTCCTACACTTGGCGGAATAACAAACATTGTTTACGGTGCCGGAGAATTGTCTATTGTTGCTGTGAGTTATGACGGAACATCGTCAAATGATTTATTGGTTGGAGAAAGAGACTTTCCTAATGGAATAATTTATTATAAAAATATCGGAACGTATTCATCGCCGGTTTTAACAAACATGGGATATATTAAAGACATTGATGGAACCGACTTAAAATTTGGTTATGGTCCTTCACCTCTGTATTTTGACTGGGATGATGATGGAACAAACGAATTAATTGTGAGTGATATGTCTTGGATTTATGTTTATTACACAAGTAATTATCCACCTGCGTGGGTTGAAAAAACTCACTTTAGTTCTTTACCTAAAATGATATATTATAAATTGAACTCATGTGGAGATATAAACGGTGACGGGAAAAATGACCTTCTCGCAGGCGATTTTACCGGCGGACTGTATTGGCTTACAAATGCCGGCGCGGCAGAATCATCTTTTTCAACTTATGTTTCAGTTTCGGCGGCGCAAACCAACGTCATTTATAGCAGTAACGGATGCGCGGTAAATATTTGGGATTACAATGGCGACGGGCTTTGGGACATTTCTATGAGAAGAGCATACTCAGGCGGAGACCGTATATATCCAAATATCGGAAATACTAATTCAGCCGATTTTCGTTGGTTTGTTCCGGAAGGATATTCCAATGGTTCCTATGATAGATTTTATACTTTTAATAGCAATCAATTTCGATATACATTTAGATTTAACAATATTTTGATCTATACAAATTCAGGTAGTTATTCCTCACCGAGTTTTGTGTTTTATCAATATTTAATGGAAGGAACGAATAAAATACCTTATGTTTACAATCATAGCGGCTATGATGTTGTTGACCTTAACGGCGATGGCAAACTTGATCTTTGGTACATCTTTTATGGAACGAATTACTGGTTTGAAAACACTAATGATAATTT
>QMOL01000201.1 GCA_003648225.1 Chlamydiota bacterium | reverse complement strand
AGTCCGTTGGGCTCATCGTTTATCGGAAAACATTCACAGCCAAGCTCCTCAAGAAATAATTTCGTGAATGATGATGCCGCGCCGTTTACGCAATCAAAAGCCACTTTCAATTTCGCGTTACGGATTAAATCAAGGTCAAGAAAATCAAGAATTAATTTCAGATGAACATCAAAAGCATCATTTTTTTTCCTGATTTTTCTTAGTTCACCGTAAGGAACATGAGCGATATCGCCCTGATGATAAATATCTAATAATTGTTCCGCCTGAATTTTATTCAGGAAAATTCCGTCACTGTTGACAAATTTTAACGCGTTCCATTCATTCGGATTATGACTCGCTGTAATACAAATCCCGCCAACAGCGTTATGTGCTTTTACATTCACTAAAATTGACGGTGTAGGCATAATACCTACATCAATCGGCTTGCAGCCGAGTGTTAGTAATCCGGCATGAACCGCGTGCTGTACCATCTCGCCGGAAGGACGGGTGTCTCGACCGACAATTACGTGTCCGCGACCTACATACACTCCGAATGCTTCGGCGAATTCTGTTGCGACTTTCGGGGTGAAAGAATCACCGATTACTCCGCGAACTCCGGAAACGCTGACTTTTAATGTTTGGTGTTTTTTCATTTCTTAAATTACTGAATATATAATTTTTAACGCCGAATCTACTCGCTCAGCTGATAATTCCATCGTATCACTCTCACTAATTACACGTACCATTGGTTCAGTCGTCGCCGCGCGGACATGCAGCCATCCGTTTTCCCAGTCAATTCTTACACCATCTGTAAGGTCGATATTTTTTTCGTCTTCAAAAGCGCGGCGAATTTCGTCTACTGCGGCATATTGCCTGTCGGGCCGGCAGCATACATATTTTTTTACAAGATGGTAACGCGATAAATTATCAATAAGTTCTTTGCAAGTTTTTCCGCTTTCAGCAAGTGAAGAAAGAACAAGCCCCATCGAAAGAAATCCGTCAAACGCCGGCTGGAATTTCTTTATCGCTATACCTCCGCTGCCTTCACCGCCTATGCACGCGTCTTCATTCAGCATTGCCGAAACGACAGAGGATTGTCCAATTGGTGTCTTAATCAGTTGTGCAGAATGACGTTTTGCAACATCGTCAAGTGTTTTTGTTGTGCAGATGTTTGTAACTATTGAATTACTGCTGCATTTTTTTGAAAGATAATAATCAGCAATAAGCGGAAACGCGAACTCCTCACTAATCGTTTCACCGTCATTGCTCACAATAGAAAATCGCGAACCGTCACTGTTAAAACAAAATCCTACATCCGCGCCTATCGCTTTAATAATTGAACTTACCTGCTTGCCGTTGCGTGGTCGCGGTTCCGGCGCGTGAGGAAAAATTCCGTTGGGTTCATCATTGATCGGAATTACATTACAATTCAGTCTTTGACAAATTAAAGTCGATAGGGGAGCGGCGGCGCCGTTGCAGGGGTCAAGAACAACGGTGAAATTTTTAGATTGTATTTTTTTCGCGTCGAGAAAAGAAATCAATTTGTCCAAATAGAAATCTATCGCGTCTTTAACTATTATATGTTTACCAAGTTCTTTCCAACCAACATGTGGAAAAGTTACTGCGTGATAAAATTCGAGCAGTTCGCCGCCATCGTACTCGTCAAATACAGTTCCGTCTGCGCGATAGGGGATAATTCCGTTCCAATTCGCGTTGTTATGTCCTCCGGTGATAACTATTCCGCCTTTTATATTTTCATGATGACGAATATAAAACTGTGCTGCGGGAGTAGGGCAAACACCAAGGTCATACACATCGCAGCCGCAGGAAAGCAAAGCAGAAACAGCAGCAGAGTGAAGCATAATCCCCGATACACGAGGGTCACGGGCAATAACTACCGCTCCGCCCTCAAGGTATGCCCCGAGCGCGTTAACATATCTTTGTGCGAGAACAGGAGTCATTGATTCACCGATAATTCCTCTTGTTCCTGCGTAACTAATTCTAAGACTTCTCATAATGTAAGTTTTTTTCAAGAAAGTTTAATTTATTTACCGAAATCAACGTCGGTAATATTATTATTATAAATTATAGTAAACTTTCAGAAAAATTTCAGACGCATAATCATATTTTATAAAAGATTTGAGCAGATTTGTTGTTTTGGTATTGGGATAATTGATATTTCGTGTGGTTGACTGGAAAATAAGAAATCAGTATAATATTTCCATTGTAAATAAATCACTTCGAACTTTCAGTTGAAGTAGATGTGATTTATAGGAAAGCGTGAACTTCGGGAAACGTTAAGGCGTTCCTGCAGCTTGCAGAGTAAGTAACAATTTAAAAAGTGAGGTTTGAAATGGCTGATGTAACATTAACAAATATAAAAAAGGTTTATGACGGAAATGTCGTGGCAGTTCACGATTTCAACTTATATGTTCAGGATAAAGAATTTATCGTTCTGGTTGGCCCTTCAGGTTGCGGAAAATCTACAACACTACGTATGATTGCCGGATTAGAAGAAATATCAGAAGGCGAAATTAAAATCGAGGACAGAGTTGTAAATGACGTTCCTCCAAAAGATCGCGATATAGCAATGGTATTTCAGAACTATGCTTTGTATCCACACATGACGGTTTATAAAAATATGGCTTTCGGTTTGAAATTACGCAAATATCCTAAAAAAGAAATCGATGAAAGAGTAAGAGAGGCAGCCGCGATTCTCGGCCTTGAAGAATATTTGAATCGTAAACCAAAACAGCTTTCCGGCGGACAACGTCAACGTGTCGCGGTGGGCCGTGCGATAGTTAGAAAGCCGAAAGTATTTTTATTTGACGAACCTTTGTCAAACCTTGATGCTAAGATGCGTGTTCAGATGCGCACTGAAATTTCCAAGCTGCATACAACACTTCAGGCTACTATGATTTATGTTACGCATGATCAGGTGGAAGCTATGACGATGGGAGACCGGATTGTGGTAATGAAAGACGGATTTATTCAGCAGATAGCCGATCCGATTAAACTATATGACTATCCTGAAAATAAATTCGTTGCCGGATTTATAGGAAGCCCTCCAATGAATTTTATGGATTGCAAAGTCGTGGCGGAAAACGGCGGAATTTGGATGGACGCAAAATCTTTCAAAGTTAAAACTACCGACAAACAGGCAAAACATCTCGAACCTTATGTCGGAAAAGAAGTCGCTTTCGGCGTTCGACCGGAACACATTGAAGATATAAATAATGTTACCGATGCGGATCCTTCAACATGCATTAGTGCTTTGGTAGATGTAATTGAGCCGATGGGCGCGGAAACATTTTTATATTTAACTTCTGGTGAACATTCTTTTATTGCAAAAATCGGCGGACACGAGCAGTGTAGAGTTGGCGATTCAATTGATTTAGCGCTTACAATGGAAAGAGCGCATTATTTTGACTCTGAAACTGAAAAAGTAATTATTTGATTTCCAATTCATTCGGAAAATGAGAATATATAATATGTTACCATTAAAAATAGGTGATTTAGAAGTTCCTATACCGGTTATTCAAGCCGGTATGGGCGTTCAGGTCGCAAAAGCGGACCTCGCCGGCGCTGTCGCCAGGGCAGGCGGAATAGGCTGTATATCAAGTGTTGGATTAGGGTCTATAGAAGCATCACAGAATGACTATATTTCTGATTCAAACAATAATCTTATCACGCAAATCAGAAAAGCAAGGTTATTGGCACCTAATGGAATCCTTAGTGTGAACGTTATGGTCGCGCTATCAAATTATGATAATGTTGTTCAAACCTGTATTGATGAAAACGTTGATATTATAATTTCAGGAGCAGGTTTGCCTATTCCACTTCCAGGCTTAACAAAAGGCAGCAATATAAAGCTGATTCCCGTTATTTCGTCCGGTCGAGCGATGAAAGTTGTTCTTAAGAGTTGGCACAGAAGATACCAAGTTATACCTGACGCTGTTATTATTGAAGGACCTTTATGCGGCGGGCACATGGGATTTACGACAGAGCAGGTCTTGCATCCTGAATTAGTTCCGATTCAAGGCATTCTTAGAGATGTTAAAAATGAATTAGCACCCTTTGAAGCCGAATACGGAAGAAAAATCCCAATTCTCGGCGCTGAAAATATTGCTGACGCAAACGATGTAATAGAAAAATTGAATATGGGCTTTGATGGCGTTCACGTTGGAACAAGATTTATCTGTACCGAAGAAGCCGGAATTGATATAAAATCAAAAGAAGTTTATGTTAAGGCAAAAGCTGAAGATGTTGTCGTATTGCGCAGCCCGCTCGGTTTGCCCGTAAAAGTACTTAAAACAACTTTAGTTGAAAAATTATTTAATGGCGAAAAAATCCCGTTCGGATGCCCGTTCCAATGCTTACGTGCTTGCGAAGCTTCAAAAGCTAAGTTTTGCATAGCTGATGCTTTGCTTAAAACTTTGTTCGGAGAAGTTGATGAAGGATTATTTATGGTTGGCTCAGGAGTAGGAAGAGTTAATGATATTATTCCTGCTGAAGAATTTTTTGAACCACTGAAGAAACTTGTTTAACAAGCAAGGAGGTATCTTTGAAGCAAAGTATTAGTGTTCATTGTTACGATTTTGATGATTACACAGTAGGGGAAGGCTTCAGAACCGGAACTCGCACTCTTACCGAAACAGATATAGTAATGTTCTCAACTCTTACCGGTGATACAAATCCGCTTCACATGGATATTGAGTATGCGCGGGAAAATGTTTACGGCAAGCCGATTTGTCACGGACTTATGATTATTTCATACGCTGCCGGTTTAATAAATAAAGTCGGTTATATCGATGGAAGCACAATCGGATTAAGGCAAATGAATTGGCGATTTCGTCTCCCGATTTTTCCCGGTGATACAATTTATGTCCTTGTTACTATAAGAGGAAAACGCAAACTTACCGCCGATACAGGAATGGTTAACGCTGAAATTAATATTTATAATCAGCATGATGAAATCTGTGTTTCGGGCTCGTGGAAAATGATAGTTACTCTGCATCCTAAAGTGGAAAAATAAGTGCTTTTAAAAATATTTTTCAAAAATAACTTATATTAAAAACTTTAATAAATCGGTAAAAACCAAATTCGGCCGATTACTGCGTTGATTTCAGTTCAGCGTATGAAAAATACGCTTTCACTTCATCGCCTTGTAATCACCTCAAATTTGACTTTTTAAGGGACGACTAAGCAATGTTTACTTCTGAAAATATTCTTGGAAAGACTTTCTCTTGTGAGTGCGGAAGAACCCATTCAATTCCTACTGAACATTTCATTTATTCCGAAAACGCTTTTCTCGAAATCCCTGAAATTCTTTCCGCAAAATCAAAAAATAAAATCGTAAATCTGTTCGCGGATGAAAATACTTATCAAGCCGCCGGAAAATCAGTCAGAAAAATTCTTGAAAATTCCGGCTGGAATGTTCAACTCATCATCATTCCGGAAACAAATAATAAAAAACCGGTGTGTGACGACCTCACCTTCGATATCCTTAACAAATCGCTGAAACAAGCCGGCATTTTCCTCGCTGTGGGAAGCGGAGTAGTTAACGACCTCACTAAATGGTTGGCTTTCGAAAACGAAACACCTTATGCCGTTGTCGCTACCGCCGCAAGTATGAACGGTTATACCGCCGCGAATGTAGCGCCGACAATTAAAGGTGTAAAAAGTTTAATTCGTGCCCGAGCTACTTTTGCTGTCTTTGCAAACCCTGAAGTTATAATCGCGGCCCCCGGAGAGATGACAGCATCCGGACTTGGGGACTTAATTGCAAAGCCGATGAGCACAACTGACTGGGTGATGAACAATAAAATTTTCAACGAACATTTTTGTGAAAGGTGCGCGTCTTTGATTAATGAAATTGAACCCCTCT
>QMOL01000200.1 GCA_003648225.1 Chlamydiota bacterium | reverse complement strand
TATTCCATGAAAAAACTGTGGAGTGAACCAACGGAAATCATCATTAAGTTTTCGGCGAAGTTCCTCATCAGTTTTAGTTCCGAAATAATTATGGAGAATCGGCCACGTGTCTTCATGTGGATTACCGAGCCAGAAACCGCACCGGTCGACTTTATCACCATTTATAATTTTTTTTATATGTTCTCTGCTGGTCATTGTTATGATTTAATGATTTAATGATTTAATGATTTCAATTTTTACAATCGTTGCAATCGTAAATTCTTCATCCCCCTCCATAATGGACCCATTTTTTTGAGAGCCATAGTTGGAATATTGTTAATCCGAAAACAATAATAAATAAGAACCATGCCATTGCCGATGCACTACCCATTTCGAGGTATCTGAAAGCGGTATTAAACAGGTGGTAAACATAAAACATAGTAGAATTCATCGGTCCGCCGGCGGTCATAATATAAGATTGCGCGAAGATCTGGAATGTGCCGATTAATCCCATAATCAGGTTAAAAAAGATGTACGGAGTCAGCATTGGAATTGTAATATTAAAGAATTTTGACCAAACGCCCGCGCCGTCAACGTCTGCTGCTTCATACAGATGGTTAGGGATATTTTTAATACCGGCGAGCCAGATAATCATTCCTGCCCCCACTCCCCAGAGTCCCATAATAATGAGGGAAGGTTTACTCCATGAGATATCCTGAAGCCAAGCGGGTCCAGCGATTCCAAAATGAGCGAGAATACCGTTTAACAATCCGTTAGTCGGATTAAAAATCCAAATCCATAAAATTGATGAAGCAACTGCGGGAACAATTGCCGGGAGATAAAATAAGGTACGATAAAAAGCCATGCCTTTTAATTTTAAATCAAGCAAAAGCGCGATAGACAGTCCGGCAACCAAGCCGATAGGCACCCCGACAACCATATAAATAGTATTCCAGAAAGTTTTCCAGAAGATTGGATCTTGAGTGAATACCCATTTATAATTTCCGAAACCAACCCATCTGGCAGGATTCAAAATATCATACCGACAGAAACTAATAATGATGGAAAAGATGATTGGGCCGCCGGTAAAGACGGCGAAGCCGATAATCCAAGGCGAAGCGCAGAGCATACCTTCGAACCATTTTTTACTATGGTAATTTTTATTTTTTTTAAAAAAGGAATTCCAGATAATCACAGAGAAGAGCAGAATAAAAAGGGCGCTGCCATACAAAATAACCAGCCATTTCCATTTAATAATTTTCCCTGTCGGAGGATTATAAAATTTATCAAGTGCTTTTTGTACTACCCTTGTAGATTCATCAAGCGCTTCTTTAGCGGTATCAAATTTATGATAAACAGCTTTTTCATAAGCGGTGATTTGCTGACTCCACAATATTTGTCCGACAGGGGTATTAGGACGGTATTTCGCATGAGGGAGCATATCGATCGCGAGTCTGTATCCTTTTTTAAACGGTTCCTTCAGTTGAGGATTACTGAGGATATATTTATTATAAATATATTCATTCAGTTCATTATCGAATTCTAAGATAGGGATAAAACTTTTCCCCTGACTGGCATTGTTTTCCGCTTTTTCCGCGATGGCGAGTTTACGTGCTTTCTTAGAAGCAAGCCATCGAATAAGCTTCCACGAACCGTTTTTGTGTTTTGAAGTACTTGGAATAGAATAACACCAACCGCCGAGCCAGGTTATTGGTTTAATTCCTTTATTGAGTTGTTTTTCCGGCATAGGCGGTGCCGCGGTACCGAAATTCATATTTGGTTTATAAACAGCAATAACCTGCATAAAATCGCCCAGGTCAACTTTCATCGCGATTTTATCACTCAAAAAAGGGTCGAGTTCCGCAGCTTGAAAAGAAGATTGAAAAGTACCAACTTCTTTTACACCGCCAAGCTTATCATAAATTCCAACCATATATTCAAGAGCTTCAACCGTTTCGTTTCCGTTTAAAGTACAGGTTTTCCCATCCGGGCTGATAAATTTCGCGCCGTTTTGCCATGCATAAAGATAAAGCCAGCTGTTGCCGTACATTGGAGCGAATCCGAGCTGTTTAATTTTTCCTTTTTGGTCTTTTTTTGTAAGCCGGAGGGCGTATTCTTCGAGTTCTTTCCAAGTTTTTGGAGGTTTAGCGTTTCCGTTTTCATCGATTAAACCTTCTTTAATGAGCAAGTCCTTGTTGTAATAAAGAATTCGATCATCAATGGTTGAAGGGATACCGTAGATTTTATTTTTATAAGTAACTTCACAAAGAGCTTTTTGAACAACATTATTTGTGATAATCGGATAAGCAAGATTCGTTTCCCCGGAATCCTCTTCAAGATATTTATTTAAACTGTCAAAAGCTCCGCGGGCGGCCCATTCAATGATAGCGTTTCTACCGAACATAATAACATTTGGCGGAACGCCGCCCGCGAGGCCGCAGAGGAATCTTTGATTATCCGAGTCCATATTTCTGGAAGCATTTTGTCCGATAATGACTCTATATTTTGGATTTTCTTTTTCAAAATATTTACACAGGAGAGTGAGTTCCGGCAGAAAATATCCCGGAGCCCAGATGGTAAGTTCCGTAAGTCCCTTTTTAGTTTTCTCGTTATTGGAAGGATAGAGAAACCAAAGAAGGAGTGTCGCAAGCAAAGTAACAGTTATAAATTTCCAAAAATTCATATAATAAATTTCTAATTGATCTAATTTCTAATGACCTAAGGAAATCCCAATAGCCCGGAAAGGAAAAATCTCCAATTAGGGTTTAGCTAATTTGTTGCTTGTTTAGGTCAATTAGATCAATTAGGTTAATTCCTTATCCTTTCATACCGGACAATGTAATTCCCTGAATGAAATATTTCTGAGCAAAGAAGAAAATAATGATAACCGGGAGTGTCATTAAGAACGAGCCGGACATCATCATCCCGAAATTCCCGCCTGCCTGAACGTTAAGAGAAAACAGCCCAAGAGAAAGCGGATATAATCTATGATCGCTTAAATAGATTAGTGGACCCATAAAATCGTTCCAAACGCCCATAAAGGTGAAAATAGCGATAGCAGCCATGGTAGGTTTTATAAGTGGAAGAATAACATACCAATAAACTCTAAGAAAGCCGCAGCCGTCAATTTTAGCGGAGTCTTCAAGGTCTTTAGGAATTCCTCTCATAAACTGTACAAGCAGGAAAATAAAGAAAGCGTTACCGCAGAACGAGAACACCCACAGTGGTTGTAAAGTATTATACCATCCCAGCCATTTTATAATAATAAATCCCGGAATCATGGTAACTTGCGGCGGAATCATAAGAGTAGCAAGTAAAAGATAAAAACAAATATCTCTGCCGGGCCAGTGAAGTCTTGCGAAAGCATAAGCGACGATAGTAGACGAAAAAAGAACGCCGATAATGTTAAGAATGACGAGAAACGCACTTGTGCAGAAATATCTCCAGAAGGGTATATATTTAAAAGTCGCGATATAATTTCTGCTTAATTTTCCCCACCAAGCCTGCAGTTGGGAACTTTTTCTGAGGTGCAGAGTAACTTTAATTTTATTATTTCCAAAATCATATTGAGGACCTTCATCAACAACTTTAGTTCGTACCCATCGTTTAATTTTTATTTCATTATCCTGCTCACTTGGTCTTTGCCAAATAACGCTTGTCCAAGTGTAATCGAAGAGATAAATAGACTCGTCAGAAGCGTATTTTTTCCCACCGCCTTCAAGTTCCACATATAATCTGTTCCACGAGTCATCAGTTCGATAAGCGAGACAATACTGCAGCAAATTACTTGCAGCGAACGGGAGAGTAAATTCCGCATACAGAGAAATTTCATTAGTTTTTTCAAAATTGTAATGAATATTCGCGTATGGCAGCACATCTTCATCGCGTTCCTCAATAAAGGCGGCATTTGAGTTAAGAGAAACCCATTTAGAGGTTATAGGCTGTCCCAGCGCAAGATTATAGATAGCCATATCGTTGTCTCTCGCTCTGCTCAACTGAATTGAGAAGCGTCGATAGCACTGATTAAGGACGTTATCAATTTCTTTTTTAGTAGTAACGCGACTTACTATTTTTTTCGGTGATAAAGCTGCATTTGTCCAATAAGACTGAGGAGTGACAGCAACAAGTCTTTTCCAAACACCTTCATAGACTTCGTTTTCTGCGACAGTTTTTATTTTTTCCGGAACTTTTAAATCAGCATTTGTTACGGCGGAATAAATATCCGTTAGTAATGCCTTTTTCAACCTTTCATAGTCCTTTTTGCTGACATCTTCGGGTTGCGAGGATTTTTTGAACTCGATTTGGTCAATGTATGGAGAAGTTACCGCCGGGACCGGTGTATGAGGAAACAAAGCCCTGCGTTCGCCGAACATTTCGCGATCGACTTTTCCACTGGCGGAAATCATCCAGATGAAAGGGAAAGCAAACATAACAGCGAGAGCGATTAAGATACTGTGTTGACCGATTTTAAAGAATATTTTTTCCATAAAAGTTATAAGAGTTTTAAAGTTTTAAAATTTCAGCGGATTTAACGGATATAACTGACCGAAAACTGCTTACTGATTACTGATTACCGTTTTCAATCTCCCCCGTAATGCACCCATTTTTTGGAAAGCCATAATTGGAACATTGTTAATCCAAATACAATGATGAATAAAAACCAAGCCATCGCCGATGCACTGCCCATTTCGAGATACCTGAAAGCGGTATTAAACAAGTGATAAACGAAAAACATAGTAGAATTCATCGGCCCGCCCTGAGTCATAATATACGACTGCGCGAAAATCTGAAAAGTCCCTATTAATCCCATAATTAAATTGAAGAAAATGTACGGCGTCAACATAGGAATAGTAATATTAATGAATTTTGACCAGACGCCCGCGCCGTCAACTTCAGCTGCTTCGTACAAATGATCAGGAATATCTTTAAGGCCTGCGAGCCAGATAATCATTCCTGCGCCGACGCCCCACATTCCCATAATAATGAGAGACGGTTTACTCCAGGAAACATCCTGCAGCCAGGTTGGTCCTGTAATACCGAACAAGGCGAGGAAACCGTTAAGCAATCCGCTTGACGGATTAAAAATCCAAATCCATAAAATGGATGAAGCGACAGCGGGAACAATTGCCGGCATATAAAACAAAGTTCTGTAAAAAGCCATTCCTTTTAATTTCAGATTCAGCAGAAGAGCGATAGCGAGTCCGAGTACGATCCCTACGGGCACCCCGATAACCATATAAAGAGTATTCCAGAAAGCTTTCCAGAAGATAGGGTCTTGAGTAAAAATCCATTTATAATTTGCAATACCGACCCATTTAGCCGGATTCAAAATATCGTATTGACAAAAACTGATGATAATTGAAAAGAGAATAGGACCACCTGTAAAAACGGCGAAACCGATAATCCAAGGCGAAGCGCAAAGCAAACCTTCATACCACTGTTTAGAGAAGTAACTTTTTTTAGTTTTGAAAACAGTATTCCAAATAATTACAAATGAAAGCAAAGCTAAAAGAAGGCTGAGATATACCATCACCAGCCATTTCCATTCTATAACTCTGCCGGTAGGAGGATGATATATTCTGTCAAGTCCCTTTTGAACTACTTTTGTCGATTCATCAAGCGCTTCTTTAGCGGAATCAAATTTATGATAGACAGCTTTTTCAAATGCGGTAATATGTTGACTCCATAACAATTGCCCGACCGGTGTTACGGGACGATATTTTGAATTAGGCAGCATATCGATACCGAGTCTGTAGCCTTGTTTAATTTGTGGGCTTAACTGATGACTATTGAGGACATATTTTTTATAGGCGTATTCGTTTAATTCGTTATCATATTCCAGAGTCGGGATATAACTTCTTCCTTGGCTGGCGTTATTTTCAGCAGTTTCCGCCATAAGCATTTTCTTAGCTTTCGGTGAAGATAGCCAGCGAATCATTTTCCACGCCGCTTCTTTATTTTTTGAAGCGCTGG
>QMOL01000199.1 GCA_003648225.1 Chlamydiota bacterium | reverse complement strand
GGTCCTTATCATTCCGTCTGGTGGGATTGGTCGGAAAACTCCTCTGCTATGGCTCCGGATAATTCTGCTGAGGGAGATACACTTGTGATTGATACATCCGGTAGTGACTTCGATACCGTTCTTGCCGTATATACAGGTTCAGCTGTAAACAATCTTACGCAAATAGCCGCTAATGACGACGCCGGTCCGGGCATTATAACAAGTGAAGTTACTTTTCAATTTGATTCCGGGCAAACATATCACATTGCTGTTGACGGGAAAACGGCTTCGGATACGGGAAATGTTGTTTTGAATTATGCGGTTATTCCGGAACCTTGCTGTTTATTATTTATCATTTGTCAATTATTATTTGTTAATTATTGGAGAAAACTCTTTTGCCATCTAAATATTTTGCAATAAATGAAATTTAATTATTTTGCGACCGCCAAAAAATTAAAATCGAATAATAGTCGTACTGTAATATTCAAATTATTTTGTTATTAAAAATTCTTTTGTTAAAAATTCTTTCGCTATTACTACCATAATTGCGGTAATTGTTATCGTGTATCATAGCGCGCTTTCATTCGGTTTTCTCGACTGGGATGATATGACTTATGTGATTGATTATCCAAATCTTGGAAATGTTGGTTACTTCTGGTCATCGTTTTCTAACGGTTATATTCCCATAACTTATACTTGGTGGTCTTTGACGTTGGATGTTTTCGGGAAAAATGCCGCGGCATTTCATTATCTCAATATTTTGTTTCATATCCTGACAACTCTTGTTGTCTATTTCCTCTTAAAATCGCTTCTCAAATATTTTTACCGTTTCCAAAAAGAAATACTGGAAAAATGCGGGATGTTTGCCCTGATGGGCGCATTGTTGTTTGCTGTTCATCCGTTGCAAGTGGAATCTGTTTGCTGGATTACTTCGCTGAAAGATGTTTCCGCGGGTTTCTTTTCTTGTTTAGCGCTGTTTTATTTCGTTCAATTTCGTCTGAAAAACAAAAAAAGCTTTTACTCGTTGGGATTAATTTCATTTCTATTCGCTATGTTGTCAAAACCAACCGCCGTTTCTGTATTGCTTATGATTTTAATTATTGATTTCCTACTTTTTAAAAAAAATGTCAGGAATACAATCGTTTCTCTCGTGCCGTGGATGATAATCGCTTTGCCTATCCTTGCATTAAACGCTTATTCACAGGAAAAGTTGATTTCGTTATATCAGGCACCTTGGTTTACTCGACCAATCATTGCGCTTGACGCCATGAGTTTTTATCTTTACAAATTATTTCTCCCGATTAATATTTTACCTGACTACGGACGGAGTCCGTTTAATTTAATTGGCGGTGGATTAATTTACTGGACATGGATTCCTGTTTCGATATTGATTGCAGCTTCATTGATATTTGTCAGGTGTACTCGCTTAACCAATTCATCAATTCACCAATCCACCGATTCTCCAATTCATAAATTCATATTTTTGATTTCCGGTTTATTTTTATTTATTGCGGGAATATTACCTGTTTCCGGTTTGATTCCTTTTGCAGCTCAAAATAATTCTACCGTTTATGATCGGTATGTTTATTTGTCAATGCTTGGCACCGCACTCGTGTTTTGTTTTGTTTTAGCAGAAATTAAAAAGAACAGAAAAACAGCTTTGATAATCGGATGCGTGTTGCTTGCAGCTTTAAGTTGGAGAAGCATGGCTCAATCACAAATCTGGGAAAATGATTTCCAATTATGGAATTACACGCTCGTTAATAAAAAAAATAGCGTGGTCGCGATGATTAATCTCGGCAGACAATTTAGCGCTAAAGGCGATATAACCAATGCATTTCGGCTTTACCAAAAGGCGGTGGAAATTGCGCCTTATGATCCGGATGCCCATAATAATTTAGGATCAATATTAGCTCGAAAAGGAAATTTCAACTCCGCGGAATTACATTTTAGAGAAGCGGTACGGCTAAATCCAAAACTTCAAACGGCACATGAAAATCTGATGAGAATATATATGTTAAGACATGATTGGATTAATGCGCGGCATTGTATCCGCACATTGCTGAAATTAAATCCACGGCATGTTGGCGCAAATCTGAATCAGGCGGAAATTTATCTTCATACGCAGCAGTTCGAGAAATGTATCAACCACTTGAACGAAATAAATCGCTGGCTTAAAAATAATTCTGATTTGGAAAATTTTCTCGGAGTTGCTTACGCCGGACTTGGTAATAAAGTTACCGCACAAATGCATTTCAGAAAAGCGCTTGAATTAAATCCGAAAAATAAATCCGCAAAACAAAATCTTTCCAAAAGTGTTCTTGATATGCAAAAATGAAAAAATTACTTGAATTGAAAAAAATTATTTTACAATTTTATCTAAATTTGAGATAATGTATATCGCAATTTATTCAAGTCGCATAAAGTCTAAATCGGAGCTTGCTATTATGTTTTTATAAACCAATTTTCAAATATTATCTGTTATTTTAAAATATATGTTTTTGATTTTAATAACAATAGACGTTAAACGATAGCGTTTAATGTTAAGCGTTAAGTGTTTGACGTTGAAAACCAACCTGAAAATCACAAGCTTAATTTTATTATTTGCCGCATCGGTCTTTGCGGCGGATCAAGTAGTAACAAATGCCGCCAACAGTGGTGTCGGTACCTTTCGTCAAGCAGTTATTGATGTTGGCGCCGGCGAAAACATCACTTTTGATTTCGCGTCTTATCCGGTAAGAATTACACTCGGCGGAACAGATATTAATATCACAAAAAGCTTGAACATCATCGGCAGGGATAATCCAAGAGATATTGTTTTGGATGGCAATCATAGCTCGCGGTGGCGGAAGTGGACAGAGAATGAACAAGATGTATTTAAAGAAATAGGTCGTCGGCTTGGCGACGGTTTAAATGCTATGCTCTATTTCAAAAATTTACAAGCCATTGAAGAAAGAGAAAGAGCGTTCCAGAAAAGACTTACCGGCTTACATGATGTTTCTATCGCTCTGTCAAAATGTAAAACAGAAAATGAACTTTGGGAACAAGCCATAAGATTAGGACGTAACAAATTAGGATTTGATAGATTGGGAATTTGGCTTACAACCGAAAAACCGGGGAAAATGAGAGCTACTTTTGGTACTGATATAAAAGGAAATGTTATTGATGAGAGAAAGCATATAAATATCACAAATCCTGAGTTCGCAATGTTGCGCGCTCTTGAAACGAAAACACCATGCTATTATGAAGAAAACGAAAAAATTTATGATGATGATTTTAAAAAAATTATAGGATGTGTCGCTTGTGCAGTAGCTCCGCTTTGGGATGGCGATAATGTTATTGGGGGAATATCTACTGATAATTATATTCAACGTAAAAAAATTACGGAAAATGATCGCAAATTGCTCACACTATATGCTTCTCTTTTAGGACATCTTGGAACGCGTATCCAAAACGAAGAAAGAAATCGTGCCTTTCAGGAAAAGCTAACCGAACTCAATTTGGTTTCAACAGAGCTATCAAAATGCTCTTCTGAAAACGAACTGTGGAAACGTGCGATAGAACTCGGAATTGAGAAACTGGGATTCGACAGATTAGGCATTTGGCTGATTGTCAATGAAACCGAAAAAATGAAAGGAACTTTCGGTACCGATTTAAAAGGCAATATTATTGATGAACACAATTTCACCTATAAATATAACAAATTTGAAAGCGAAGCAATTCAAGAGGTTATTAAACTTAAGAAAACGAGCTTCTATGTTGAAAATCATCAGGTCTTAGACAGAAATATCGGAGAGGTTGTCGGTTACTCTGATTTCGCGGTCGCTCCGCTTTGGAA
Organism: Chlamydiota bacterium; assembly: GCA_003648225.1. Classification (GTDB taxonomy): domain Bacteria; phylum Auribacterota; class UBA3054; order UBA3054; family B51-G9; genus B51-G9. The sequence continues at coordinate 2,147 of QMOL01000199.1, read as the reverse complement.
TGGGGTGAAAGTAATCGGTATAATCACAATGGATAACTTTATTCAGAAAAAGATAATAAGTGAAAATGACCGCAAGTTACTTGTTCTCTTTGCTTCACTTTTAGGTCATCTCGGAACAAGAATTCGCAATGAAGAAAAACGATTGGAGCTTGAACGGGAAATGCTGCACGGTCAAAAACTTGAAAGTCTGGGTGTACTCGCCGGCGGAATAGCCCATGACTTTAATAATATTCTTATGGCTGTAATGGGATATTCCGATCTGGTATTGCAAAATCTCCCGGACTACTCACCGGTACGCGATGACGTTAAAGAAATTAGAAAAGCAGCGTCCAGAGCTGCGGAACTTTCTAAGCAGATGCTTGCTTATTCCGGAAAAGGTAAATTTGTCATTGAATTGATTGATTTGAATAAACTGGTAGAAGAAATGAGTCATATTCTTGATGTATCAATATCAAAGAAGGTAACACTAAAATATGATTTTGAAAACGAATTACCAATGTTCGACGGTGACGCAACGCAAATTCGGCAAATTATAATGAACATAATTACAAATGCGTCAGAAGCAATCGGCGATAAAAATGGCGCTATTTCTATATCAACAGGAACTATGGTGTGCGATAGCGATCGTATTTTTGCAGCAAATACCACTTTCGGTAGCGGAATAAATGAACCGCTTCCAAGGGGTAACTTCGTTTATTTGGAAGTTTCAGACACCGGTTGCGGGATGGATGAGAAAACACGCGAAAAACTTTTTGACCCGTTCTTTACCACCAAATTTACCGGCAGAGGGTTGGGCATGGCAGCCGTGCTTGGTATAGTGAGGGGACATAAAGGTGCTATAAGAGTTTCCAGCGAACCGGGAAAAGGCACAACATTTAAAGTTATCTTCCGGATAACGGAAACATCTAAGTTAAATACTAATGAAAAAAATATAAGAATATCCGCAAAAAATAATTGGCACGGTACCGGTACTATTCTCATCGCCGACGATGAAGAAACTGTTTGTGAACTCGGAAAAAGAATGTTCGAAATGATTGGATTTAAAACGTTGACCGCAGTTGACGGGCAGCAGGCAGTCGATATCTTTCGCGATAATGCCGATGAAATAGTTTGTGTCATTCTCGATTTAACAATGCCAAATATGAGTGGCAATCAGGCATTTCACGAAATTCGCCTTATTCGTCCGGATGCTAAAGTTATCCTTTCGAGCGGCTACAACGAACAGGACGCTACGCAGCATTTTTCAGGAAAAGGTCTTTCGGGTTTTATACAAAAACCTTATAGTGTTGAAATACTTCTAAAAACACTTCGCGAAGTTATTGAAGCCAAATAAGTGAAAGTTGAATTTTCGGTAGTAATCTCATTTTTTTCTGATTATTAAACCGGCTTCATTTCTTTTTTACAATAACTATCATGTATTTGACAAGAACTATAGTATTTTGATATAATATGTTATAGTAATTTTGAAAGGAAGTAAAACTTTCGTTTTCCTATTATTTTATTTTTTTGTCGCTAAAATATTATTATAAAGCAGGATACTTTTTTACTAAAAATCTTTTCTTTTTTTTATACTTTATATAAAAATGATTCTGCTTGCACAAAAGCTAGGAGGAGAATCATGAAAAAACTACTCGTTACGTCAATAGTATCCCTGTTAATATTCTTAGTTTGTCCCAAAATATTCTCAAAAACTCATTACGTTTCCCCATTCGGTGGAAACGTTTCGCCTTACACTAATTGGGCAACCGCAGCAAATACAATCGAAGATGCTAAGAGTGTTGCCACAAGCTGGGGCTCTGTTATCATTGTTACAAATGGTACTTATTCTCCGGGATTATTTCAATTTATAGGCGGAAAAGTTTTACTTCAAAGTGTTAATGGACCCGAAGTTACAATTATTGATGGTCTGGGAAGTAACAGATGCGTTCAGCTTGAACGCACTTACTCTGTGATTGACGGATTTACATTAACAAATGGTGCAACAATTACCCGTGGCGGTGGAGCGTTTATTAAAGATCGCGGAATGGTTAAAAATTGTATTATTGTAGATAATATCGCTAAAGGAATGCAGGATGAACTCGATGGCGGCGGCGGTGTTCATTTACAATATACAAGCGGCTCCTATCCGGGAGGTATGGTTTCTAACT
>QMOL01000198.1 GCA_003648225.1 Chlamydiota bacterium | reverse complement strand
TTTATCATGATTATTAGATTTGTGATTTGTGATTTGTGATTTGTGATTTGCTCAAGTGCCTCGCGTATACCGGAATTTTTGTTTTAGATTTTCTTAAACACAAATTAAATATAATTAAAGGTACTTTGCATACTGCATACTGCATACCGCATACTGCATACTGCATACCGCATACTGCATACTGCATACCGCATACCATTGCAACAGCGTAACTACACATCCATCATTAATTCAAATTTTTTTGCGAATTTTACTCTCTTGCTAATACTTGGATGACTGTGCATTAAAAACTCTATTACGGGATGCGGCTCTTTATTCGCTAAATTTTGATCGGCTAATCGTTCCATCGCGGTAATAAAACTTTCAACATCATTTGTCGATTTCAAAGCATACAAATCCGCCTGCCTTTCAAAATACCGGGAAATTATATTTGTTATCGGCATTGTTATCAGCCCGAATAAAGTTAAAGCAAAAAGTAAAAGTGGTAATGTTGCGATATCAGTAATTTGGTGTCCGCCTATATTCAAAGCCGAAGTGGTTATATGCATAATTTTATCCGCAAGCCACATCCCTCCAAAAGCAAGAACAGAAGCAATAACCATCAATTTCCAAATATGCTTATGATAAAAATGCCCAAATTCATGCGCGAGAACGGAAACAACTTCTCCATCGGTGAATTTATCGAGCAAAGTATCGCCGAGCAAAATGCGTTTAGTTTTACCAAGTCCCGCCATCATCGCGTTAGCTTTTTTAGTTTTCTCCGACATATCAAGACGAAACATTCCAAGAACATTCACTCCGGCTCTCTGCGCAAGTTTTTCAAGTTTCTCCTGTAAATCAGGCCGGTCAAGCGGACCTGTTTTATAAAAAAGCGGCAGAATAAGCACAGGAAACAACATGCCGAGAATTACCTGCAAAGCTATCCACGCGCATGCCGCCCAAACCCACCAGGCAGCACCTGTTCCTCGAATAAGCGCATAAAAAATCTCAAAAACAATAATTCCGAGCAACAAATTTAAACCAAGCGATTTTATTTCGTCCCAAATCCAATTTAAGAAAGTCTGATTACTTAATTCATATTTATGTTCTAAATAAAAACCTTTCCACCAGGAATACGGCAACATAATGACCATGTAAATTATCAGTAAACCGGCAACATAGCCCGCGGTAACAAACCATTGATTTGTTCCTGTATATTTTTCTATAAAGTGCTGAAGTTTAAAGGAAAGACCGTTTGTTCCACCGATCATTATTCCACCAAGCAAAATTACTGTTATGGCAAGGTCTACAAGAAAAAGCCAGTTATGCAGTTTGTCATATTTTTTCGCTTTAGCTTCCCGTTCTTTGTTTTTAGTATTTTCCATATTAGTTATTTGTCGATAATCCGCCGAAGGAGGATTATTGGTTATTTGTCGAAAATCCGCCGAAGGAGGATTATTGGTACAGAGGGCAAATTCTATATCTGACAAATGCCTGAAAAGTCATCTGCTGTAACCGCTGCCGATAGCTGTGGATCCCGGTAACGCCGGAAAGGTATTCATTAAACGTAATTTGTAAATTGTAAATGATGTTCTGTTTATCGTTAAATTTAAAATAATTCTGTCGGATTGAGTTTGAGAAATGTTTGCCATTCCAATCCGGTATTTCCAATTAATAAAACTTTATCGGGATTGAACTCCTTTTGAAATTCGGACATCCCGTGCGTACTTGTTCCGCAGCCGTTTTTGATTTCCAATCCAATCAATTTATTTTTATATTGAATAGCGAAATCTATTTCATCATTTCTGTGTTTCCAATAAAATACTTTTAGCTTTTCTGTTTTTGAATAGTTAATAAGATGAGCGCCGATGGCTGTTTCAATCATTCCGCCCCATTTTAACGGCTGCTGTTTAATTTCATTAAAAGTTTCAGGAAGTTGAGCAGATATCAAAGCTGTATTATGAACTTGAAGTTTAGGCGTTGAAGCCCGTTTACAAAAATCTTCGGTATATATTTTTTCTAATCCGCCAATCAATCCCGCAGTGTCTAAAAGATTTAAATAATGAGATAAAGTAGTAGTATTTCCGGCGTCTTGTAATTGACCAAGCATTTTTGTGTAAGATACTATTTGTCCCGAAAACAAACATCCCAACTCAAAAAAACGCTTTAATAAAGCCGGCTTATCAATCCTGGTCAACATTAAAATATCTTTAGAAATGGTTGTCTCAATCAGAGAATTCTTCACATAATCCTTCCAACGGTTCTCATCAGATATTAAGTCTATTGATCCGGGATAGCCGCCAAACCAAACATATTGTTCCGCGTTTATTCCAAAAGCATCATTCATTTCCTCAAAAGACCAATGACCGAGATGAATTGTTTCAAATCTACCGGCAAGTGATTCGGTCAAGCCTTTTTCAATCAAAAGTCTTGATGAACCGAGAAGAATGACTTTTATATTTACCTTCTTTTTTGTATCTTCATCCCATTCAGCTTTTACTATTTCACTCCAATCATTAATCTTCTGAATTTCGTCAACGGCAAGAATTAATACTTTTGAATTCGATGCTTTTAACTTTACGCGCGCGGTTGCCCATTGCTGGTGCAGCCACGCGGAATTATAAGCGCCAATGGCATCTGCCGAAACAAAATGATTCGGAAAACTTAAACTGCTTAAAAGTTGATTGACAAGTGTTGTTTTGCCCACCTGTCTTGGTCCGATAACGGTTTGAATGAAACGTCTTTTTTCTTTAAGCCGCTTTTTCAACTCTTTAAAAGCTCTGCGTTTATAATTCATTTTACAAAATACTCAATACATTAGTTAAAAGTACTCAATAACAATATTATAACATTTGACTTAACAAAATGCAAGCAATATTAATTCTCCCGCTTCCGCTAAAAAAGAATTATTTGTCGAAAATCCGCCGAAGGAGAACAGCCGGTCTCGATAAGATCGGAACTCTCCGCAGCCAACGGCAGCGGCTTCAGAAGAGGTAGGCGGATAACATCCGGAAATAATCAAACTCTGCATGAATATTCCGCCGGCTTACAGGTGCCGTGGCGTTGATTCCAACTTTTAGATCATTAAAATCAACATTATAACCCTTACCCACTTTTCTCCATTTCTCACCATTGAAACTATAAAAGAAATCATAATGATTTTTTTTCTTTTTGATTTTCAATAATACCAAATCCCCCTTGACCTCTCCTGATATAAAACCGGGATGTTTCATTTTATTGAGGGAAAGTTTTGAAAGCGGCACATTTTCGCTTTTGAATTCACCGTTTATTTCACACGCGGCTTCAAATTTCAACTCATCGGCAAAAACATAAGAAAGCCTTAAATAATTATTATGGTCCTGCCAAACAACCAGCATAACCTGTTCATAATTTTTTTCAGGATTAAAATTAACTTTTGTTTCAATTTCAAAATCCCCTTTTGGCGCGTATTGAAGAAAAAGATTTCTTATATCTGAACGTTCACGATGAATATCTCCATCTGTAGTTGTAACTATTAACTCTCCATTTTTAATTTTGAACATTCGCGGATTTTCATTGAAGATAAGCCATTGACTTCGATCAAGTTCTGAAGAATTAAATTCATCACTCGCAGCTTGAGGAAATGATTTGGCTCCAGAAGGATATTTCTGCGGTGCAACTGTCGGACCAACCACTTTCATAATATCAGGATAATCATTAAATTCAGAAACCAAACTGTCAGCTTGAATAGCGGACGAAGACGGTCGCGCAACGTCGCGCGAAGCTCCCGCTTCGCGATTTGTTCCCTTCTCAAAAACTAATCGGTCGATCGCAACCTGACGCGCTCCGCTGCCGGGGCGCTGTTGCGTATGATAAACAACAAAAAATTCTTTACCGTTCGGGGATTTCGTGACGCAATGGTGGCCCGGTCCCCATACTTTATCCGTAAGTTTCAATATCGGGTTATTTTTATATTTTTCCCATGGGCCAAAAATATTTGTTGAAACTGCATAGCCGATGGAATAATTCGGGCTCGCAAAATAATTTGCGGAATACATCGCGTAATAATATTTATCGTGCTTAATAACAAACGGCGCTTCATTCCAGGTCTCTCCTTCCCAGATTTGCGAGGGACCAAAACATTTAACCGGCTTGCCATCAAAACCAAGCCAATCGTCCGTAAGTTTGCCCATCCAAATTTCACTGATTTTATTTTCCGAACAGTCAAGAGTGTAAAAAAGATATGCTGTATCGTCATCATCAACAAAAACAGTAGGATCAATCACCGCTTTATCTAAAATAAATGCCGGAGATTTTATGTCTTTGAAAGGACCAAGCGGCGATTTACTTTTTGCGACGCAAATCCGCATTGTATAACCACTCGATTTTTTATTCAACCCTCTTGCACAATAAAACATAAAATATTCAAATCCCTTTTTATAAACTTCCGGTGCCCAGAAAGCCGAAACCGGCCAAGTGGCTTTTGAAGTTTTTAACGCGTAACCCTGATACCGCCAGTTCACTAAATCTTTTGATGTGTAAACACGAAAACCATCGGGTGCAGAAGTTCCGTAAAGATAATACGTATCATTTTCATGATAGACATAAGGATCGGCAACAAGAACATCTATTGGATTAGAATATTCGGATACGAAGTTTTTCTCCGCAGAACACGCGGCAGTTAGAAACAAAAGAATCAGGATAATATTTTTCATGTTTTTATATTTTTTCGGTCAGGCACTATTTAGCAATTATTATACTATATTATAACATTTCCCAACAAAAATACAACGTAAAAATCAAATAGAAAATAAAAAATGCACCCTGAAATTTTAACAAACAGAACTTTATCAAACAACATTTTAAACCAAAAAGAAGAAATATTTTGAAAAATTATGAATTTTGAGACTCGAAACCGGAAATTAGAAATTGGGGTGTTGGACTAACATTAAATTAGCCGACCTCGATGAGGTTGGAGGAATTTGAATAATATGCCGTCCTCACCGAGAACGGCTAAAGAAAAAGCTGAAGTTCACTAAACACACTTGTCTAAAATAATAAAGATATAAACAAAAAGTGAAGTGAAGAAAAAAAAGAGAAATCCTTACAAAAGGCTAATTTTGAACACCCCGGGTACAACCCCATTTGACCAAATTTGTTTCAATATGGTATAATTATTTCCGAAATGGCGTTTGGAAAGTAAAAAAAATTAAATATCCAATATCGAATCCTCCAAGCGTGTCTATGATTAACTTTAAATTAAGAGATAAATAATGAAATCAAGGGTAAAATATTATATACTTTTTATTGTTTTGTTTTCACTCTTGATAAATATTAGTATCGCAGAAACATATCAGACACAAAATATTGATTTAGGAATGTGGTGGATTACTGAAAGTCATGTACTCTTAAATACGTCTAAATTAGATTCTGGTCCCCCGAAATTACAAGACACAGTTTTTTATCATAAGTGGATAACATCAAATTTCAAAAAATACAATGGTGAAAATGTTTGGATTATAGATATATACCCATACAACATTCCTGATAACATACAGAATGACCATGGTGAGAATTTTATTTTTAGACTTTGGCTTGCTGAAACCAACTTTGCTTTAAGACGTTTAGATGCTAATTTTCGACATGGAAAATATTTAGTAACAGGTGATTTTGCATGTCAGCAAAAACAAATATTTTCGGAAACAGAACCGGTTTCTGTGACTTGGCTTCCTGAAATTTGTCCGTTAGATGTGCCTGTTCTTCCCGTAAACTGGCGAGAAAAAACTATCACGAATAAACAGCAAAATCTTTCAGTTAAAGATGAAAGAACCGGTGATTTTATACAGCAAAGTATTACAGTTCTTAGCAATAAACCACCTGAAGCATTTGGTATAGTGGTAAAGTTAAAGACAAAGAATTCCGACACCCGAATTCAAACTTGGATAAAAAATTGTCCATGGTGGATTGAGTGGCACTGTGATAGTGAATTAACAAATCACCCTGGCCTGATTTCCGCAAAAACCATTAATTGGAAAGGAAAG
>QMOL01000197.1 GCA_003648225.1 Chlamydiota bacterium | reverse complement strand
CATATTTTCGTGTTACCAATCCGTCATAAGGGCTTACAAGTTTAGTGTAAGAAAGTTTGGACATCAAACCTTGCATCTTGTGATTTAAAGCATCCAATTCGTCCTTTTTAGCATTATACAAACTGTAAGCGGTAACTGATTTATTATAAATATCATCGGCGCTTGCCTGAGAAATAGCGCCTCCGGAAACAAGATTTTTATACCTTTTATTTTCTTTTGCCCAGTATTGGAAATTCGTTTTTAAACCGTCAATTGTAACTTTAACTCCATTTATATTTTTTTCTACACTCTTGATTTCTTCCTTTATGTCTTTGTCATCTAATTGTATAAGAACCTCGCCCTTTTTTACAAAATCTCCTTCAATATGATAAAGACGCAGCACCCGAGCAGAAATTCGTGAAGAAATCTTCGCGTTCTGCCACGCTTCAACTTCTGCAAGATAATCGTGAGTTTGCTCAACTTGTTTTTTGACCACTTCTGCCACATGAACAGGGACGGGATTTTCGCCATAAGGTTTAACTTTTTTTTGCTGCATTTTGCGTTTTGCGACTAAAGCGAGCATAGCGATTATTACAATAGTGATAATAAGAATTTTCTTTTTCATTTTTTTCTTTTTTTAACCATAAATTAATAAATTTTTTACCACGAAAAATATAATGTTTTAACCACTAATATTTTTTAACCACGAATGAACCCTCCTCCGGCGGACTTTCAGCACGAATGAACACGAATCTAATTTTATTATTTTAATAGTTTTGTTCTATTATTCGTGTCTATTAGTGTCCATTAGTGGTTAAGTTAAATATTCATCCGTGGTTAAAGTTTATTCGAGTTTGATTTGTATTTATCCGTGTCACAAAAATATGTTGAATAAATATCCGGAAATTATTATGCAAATAGTTACCGTCCCGAAAAATATCCCGATTAATTTTACCGTCATTACTTTCTTTAATAGCATAGCTTCCGGTGTGGACAACCCGACAACTCCCATCATAAATGCTATTGCCGTGCCTATTGGAATCCCTTTCGCGACCAAGACCTGCACTATAGGTAAAATTCCCGATGCATTTGAATACATGGGAACAGCAAGCAGAGTTGCCACCGGAACAGCGAAGAAATTATTTTTACTCATATATTTTTCAAAAAAGCCTTCCGGGATATAACCGTGCATCAAGCCGCCTATAGCAATTCCGACAAGAACATAAGGCGTTACACCTTTTAAAATACCGATCACATCATTCCAGATTCCGGGGATTTTTTCTGTAAAAGATTGTTTTTGTGTTACAAAATCTTTTTGTTCTTTCTCTGATTTTGCAAGGATATCTTTTACCCACGGTGTTAAAAGTCGCTCAAGCTTAAACCGTTGTAAAATTGCTCCTGAAACCATACCGAGTAAAATTCCGCTAATAACATAAATAATAGTTATCTTTATTCCGAAAAGTCCGATGAAAAGTCCAATAGCAACTTCGTTTACCAAAGGCGAAGTAACGAGAAAAGCGAAAGTAACGCCAAGAGGAATTCCTCCTTTCACAAAACCGATAAAGAGCGGAATTGACGAGCATGAGCAGAAAGGAGTTACAACACCAAATAGAGAAGCCATTAAATATTCAAAACCGTACAATTTTTTTGAGGAGAGAAAATTTCTGACTTTATCTACGGGGAAATAACTATTAATTATTCCCATAATAAAAATAATTACGGTCAGCAAAAGCAGAATTTTTATACTGTCATAAATAAAAAAATTCAGCGCTTCAGCCAAATGATTTTCAGTTGATATTTTTAAAATATCAAATACAAACCAGTCAGCGAATCTTTGAATCCAGGTGAACATAAGTCATGGGAAAAATTAAACACTCAATATTCAATAAGAAACGAGCAATCGCAAAGTAAAAAATCGATTCCTAACTTGGTCACGAATATTGGTGCATGTTATTTCATTTATTAGATTATTTATTTTCTGTTTCTGCCAAGTATTATTTTTAGTTATTTGACATCAACTTCATCATTTTGACATTGAATATTTCTTGTTGAATATTGATTATTTATATCGCTCCCATTCTCAGCAACTGCGTCTATGCAGTCAAAAAAACGGATTACGCATGGCACGCGTAATCGGTAATAAACCCATAGTCCTTCTTTTCTATCTTCAACAATTCCTGTTTTTTTCATAAGCGAGAGATGTTTTGAAACGGTAGAGATATCCGCGTCAACAATTTTTTGAAGTTCGCAAACACACGCTTCTCCCTTTTCTAAACGGTTAATTATAGCAAGCCGGCTTGGATGAGCAAGCGCTTTAATTATTTTAGCTCTTCTAATATTTCTGTCATTGCGTTTCATTATAAAGTCCATTGTTTGGTTATTTCGCCAAACAGTTTATCATATTTTATATTCTTTGTCAAGCAAAAATGCTTATTAAAAATTGATTTATAAACCATTGTGTGGTATAATTTAAACATAAGAATACTAAAAAATGAAATCGCATGAATATAAACTTATGAAATACTTATTCTTTTTATTAATAATATCTGTTTTTTCAGCGCAATGCGCAGTTAAAACATGGACAACAATCTATGGCTCTAAATTCGGTTCCGGAGGGTTCGGCATCGCCTGTGACTCTAAAAATAATATGTATGCCGCGGGAAGAACAATGGCCGGATTTGATAAACAAAAACATACCGGTTACACCGATGATGCCTGCCTTTCAAAATTTGCACCAAACGGTGTAATTAAATGGACAAAACTTTGGGGTTCTTATGATTTTGATACTGCTTATGATATCGCTTTTGACACAAACAACAATATTTACGTCGCCGGATGGGCAAACGGTCCGGTTGACGGTCAACCATATCTTGGCAAAGGAGATTTTTGTCTTACCAAATTCAATTCTGATGGAACGCAGTTGTGGGTAAAGTTATGGGGTTCAAGAGAAGCGGATTGGTGTTCCGGAATTGTTTCATACGGGAATGAATTATATATTTCCGGAGTTACTGACGGCGATGTTGACAATCAAAAGCCGACGGGCAGGTATGATCTTTATTTTGTAAATCTTGCTACTAACGGTATGATCTTGTCTTCAAAATTATGGGGATCTGATAAAAATGATTACACAGGAAAAATTTGCTCCGATGACAACGAAAACTTTTATATAACAGGTGAGACTTTCGGCTCCTTTGACGGTCAAAAGAATAAAGCGATTGAAGATGCTCCAAATATTTTTTCATCTAATGATGCTGATTGGAAATGGAATAAAAAAGGAACAGTAGGGAAAATCAAGAGAAAAGACAAAAGTATTTTTAAGATTAAAGGGGCAAATTCGCAAAAACGGAAAATTATAGTGAAAATTTCTGATAATAATTTTACTAACGTATTTTCTGATTTGAATATTAATGTTAATTTCTCAAACAGACAAAAAGGAAGTATTTCCGTACAACCGGATTTTAAAGGAAAATTTTAAAATAAAACATATTTTAATTATAAAAATGTCGGATTTTATAAAAAAATTTATAGATTTTCTCCGAATAGAAAAGGGGCTTGCCGAAAATTCATGTCTTGCATATACAAACGATTTAAATCTTTTCAATCACTTTCTTGCAGAAAATAAGATCAATTCATGGAATAAAGTAAAACCGGATCATATTATTGATTTTCTTCAGAATAGATTAGAAAAGCATCGTGCGTCAAGCACAATATCGAGAGAATTAATTTCAATAAAAGTTTTTTTCCGATTTCTTTCGGCTGAAAAAAATATTAAAACGAATGTATCGAATCGTGTCGAATCTCCTAAATTATGGAAATTACTGCCTGATGTTCTTACCGAACATGATGTTGAAAAACTTCTTAATGTTCCTGATACAAACAATATCATTGGTTTGCGTGACAAAGCGATGCTTGAACTTCTCTATGCCACAGGATTAAGGGTAACCGAACTCGTTTCTTTAAAGATCAGAGATTTAAATACCGAAACGGGCTTTGTAAGATGTTTCGGCAAGGGCGGCAAGGAAAGAATTGTTCCGGTTGGTTCTCTTGCTATAAAAGCGATTAAGAAATATTTTGAAACCAGGGGAGAGACAACGGGCAGCGATTATCTTTTTATTACCAACAGAAGAACAAAAATGACGAGGATAAATTTTTATGAAAGGATTCAGCTATATGCAAAAAAAGCCTGCATTAATAAAAAAATATATCCGCATTTGCTGCGTCATTCTTTTGCCACTCATCTTTTAAGCCATGGCGCGGATTTAAGAGTAGTTCAGGAAATGCTGGGCCATTCGGACATAAGTACGACACAAATTTACACTCACGTTGATCACCAGAGGTTGAAAAATATCCATAAACAATTTCATCCGAGAGCTTAATTCAACAATTCACCCCCGTCTGAAAAGATTGCCCCAAGACTCTGAGGTATGAAAAAACAGAATATTTCTAAAAAACGCAAAACCGGACATTTTAATAAACTTGACACACGAGGCAATTCGGCTATTGACATTATATAGATTTTATGTTATAATTATGTTAAAGATGTATGTATTTTGTATCTTTTTTTAACTTTTAACCAATAATAAAAGGAGAAACCAAATGAAAAAATTGATTTTACTAATGGCAATAACAGCCCTTTGCTTTGTATGCAATAACGTTTCTGCATACACTCAAGAAATCGATCCCGTTACACCGTTGCCAAGTGGTTATATCGGTTATGGTGAATGGAATACCGACGGCGATTTCGAAAATTGGACGTATAATGATCATATCAGTAATGCTGTTGTTACCGGCGGAAACTTCGATGCACTATCTGTTGGAAATGACGCTGTTATGAACTTAAACGCCTCCGTTTTAAGTGACTCACGCAAAGGAAATGTAACAAAAGCAGGCACAATAATTGAAATTAGAGCTAAGTTTATTGTAGGCACAGCGAATACTCGTATCGATCTGTTTCCCACAATTAACGGGGTATTTAAAGTTCCACCAATTCAGATTTCCAGTAGTATTGTTGCTGACGGAGCGTTTCACGTCTATCGTGTTACTCTTGATGGGTCTGACACCGAATTTTTAGGTGTTTTAAATGCTATTCGACTTGACCCGGTATCTGATGTTGTCGCAACGGAAGCTTTTCAAATTGATTATTTAAGAATCGCGAATATGGATCTTAACCCGGTAAGTATTGACCCGATGACCTCACTCATGGCACCTACAACTCTTGGTGATTGGCCCACTGACGGCGACTTTGATGGTTACAACGTAGTTAATATTACTAACGAGACCGTTTCCGGCGGAATTTTCTCAGGCGAACCGCTTAATGCCGATCCTTGGTTCTATAAATTAACATACGACGGTTTGCCGGAAGTTGATTTGGATTCAAATCCTTATATAGAATTCCGTATGAAACAGGCTGCGGCTCTTAACAGCGGAATTGAAGTGTTCTTTACTTTAACAAATAATCCGGGTGGGCTTTCCGGTGATATGCGCGTCGCATTTGACGCAGGTGATCTCCCGCAAGACGGTCAATTCCATGTTTACAGATACAGAATGAGTGCCAACGCTTATTGGACAGGCGTTCTCGGTGGCATTCGTATTGACCCTTATACTGTTGACACATCTGAAAGATTTGAAATTGATTATATTCAAGTGGGAAATATTCCTGAACCGGCATTATTGTTGGGAATTATATTAGCAGGAATAGCAATTTTCAGAAAACGTTTCTAAGGGGGTAATAAAAGATTGTTTGAGATTTACTAAGAAAAGCGCGGATATAATTTATATCCGCGCTTTTTTAATTTTTAATTAAAGCTTGCTCAAAAAGTATTAATGATTCATTTGGCTTTTTAATGGACGAATAATTATAATAATAACTTAACTTTAACCAAACAAAAACGATAATGACAGCTATAATTTCTTTTCTCGCTTTTACAGGACTCGTCGGGCTTATCACCTGGTTTATTACTCACAAAGATGATCATGATAGCAGCACAGGTTTTTTCCTCGCGGGCAGAAGCTTAACTTTTCCGCTTATTGCAGGTTCTCTT
>QMOL01000196.1 GCA_003648225.1 Chlamydiota bacterium | reverse complement strand
TATGGATAAAAGGATTTCCGCTTGATCAAATAGTTTTAGTTGTAACTGTGCCGATGTGAGACAGGCTTTAGGCACAGCTGAGGAAATTTGAATTCTGCGAAATCAAATTTATGGGTAAAAGGAAGAAACAAACATGAAAAGTAATTAAATCTCTAATAAACAAGACAAGGAGTAAAAAAATGAGAAATGTAGTAACAGTTGCAATGACAATCGCACTAATCGCGGGAACAGCCCTCGCGGCAAAAGAAGAAGCTAAAGCTGCAGCGCCGGCAAAAGAACTTTCACAAATGCAGAAAGTAAGCTATTGTATCGGACTTGACATGGGTGGGAATTTTAAACAGATGGAACTTGACGTTGACCAGGCGCTTCTTGCAAAAGGATTGAAAGCCGGTTTGACTGATGCGAAACCAATGTTTACAAAGGAAGAAATTCAGAAGATCATGATGCAATTCCAGAAAGAGATGATGGCAAAACAAAAAGTAATGATGGAAAAGCAGAAAGAAAAAATGGCTGAACAAGGTAAAAAGAATAAAGCTGAAGGTGAAAAATTCCTCGCCGATAATAAGAAAAAACCAGGCGTTAAAACTACTCCAAGCGGTCTTCAGTACATCGTTATCAAAGAAGGTAAAGGAGATTTTCCTACCGATGATGATATCGTTTCAGTTGATTATACCGGTACACTTATAGACGGAACCAAATTTGACAGTTCTTACGATCGTGGTCAACCTGCAACTTTCCCTGTTAAAGGCGTAATCAAAGGATGGACAGAAGCTTTGAAATTAATGAAACCGGGCAGCAAACTTAAATTGTTTATTCCTTCAGATCTTGCTTACGGCGAACGCGGAGCAGGTAAAGACATCGGCCCGGACGCTACACTTATTTTTGATGTTGAACTGAAAGAAATTAAGAAAGCTGAAAAAGCTAAAAAAGCGGTAGAACCTGCAGCAGCAAAAAAAGTTGATTGGCAATAAAAAGCCGAAAAATAATTCTAAAATAAAGTTATAAAAATTAGACGCCTGATGTCAGATGTTGATGTCAGGCGTCTTTTTATATGGGGGAAAAGGGAGTCCGTAATTTGTGAATAACGGTTAATCCTCTTTTCGCCGGAGCTTCCGACAAATAACTGACTAAAGGGTAGCCCGCATGTCTGCCCCTATGAACTTGCTTTCTCAATTATTTTTTCTAAATTCACATATTCGTCAAACAATTTCTCAATTTTTTCAATTTTTTCAGGATTACCCGGTTGAGTTTTTGCGACCATTGATGATACTTTTGCTGTTGCGTCAAAAGCGCTCATTTCAGTTATAACGACTGGAATTCCTGCAGATTTCAGAAACTTAGTTATATGCTGTTTGGGTTTAATTCCGTCAACGAGTAAGATTCCGGAAATTTTGTTGTGTAAATTTCCGGTGCTTTTTTCTTCGTTAACACACGCGATAAGTAATTCTGTTTGAGAGCCTGTAGTAACAACGAGGGTTTTATTTTTAATTTTCTCCGGAATAATTGAAGAAAAATCAGCGGCAAAAACAGCATTTGAATATAATGTTGATAACTTATCTTTACCGCAAAGAACTTCACCTTTTACTTTTCGGCAGACTTCTGTTAAAGTCGGTTCGCTTAACAAAGGTTCATAAGGAATGACTCCGAGAAGCTCAAGTCCGTGCCAAGCGAGAGCTTTTCCTGCATAGTCTTTAATTTGCTGAAGTTTATTTGGTATGACTTTATTTAAAATAACGCCGGCAATCTTAACACCTCTTTCCTTGAAAAGAGAGACATTAAGCATTATTTCGTCTATTGGCTTGCCTATTCCACCTGATGAAACAATAATAACAGGACTTTTCAGTAATTCTGCAACACGCGCGTTTGAGAGGTCGATTACCGAACCAACACCTGCATGGCCTGTACCTTCGAGCAGCATAAAATTTTTATTTTTTGATAAATTTTTAAACGCGGCAACTATTTTTTGTGATAATAATTCGGGCTTACGATTATCAATGTATTCTTTTGTAAATCCGGATGGGATGGTTACCGGGCTCATCAATTCGGCTTCATCATTAAAGTTAAAAGATTCACGTACGAGCCAGACATCTTTATCTACTTTTGTTCCTGATTCCAGTTCAACAAACTTCTGGCCTACGGGTTTCATAAAACCAACATTCGAGAAATGTTTTTTAAAATGTAGTAAAAGACCAAGAGCGGCTGTAGTTTTTCCTTCGTCCTGCTTTGTTGCGGCGATAAATATTCGTGGTATTTTCATATCAATATTTTTTCCAAATAAATAATAAAAAATACATTCCGAATAATAAAAAACAGGGCTCAGGAATTTCAGGTACTAATTGTTTAAAAATAACTCCCCCACCATTTGTTCCTCCGGATATTGTCATACCGTAGAAAGCATCATTGTAAAGAGCTAGTGCCCCTTTAGTAGGATGGTACCCGTCATAACCACCATAAATGAAGTTATGAATATTGCTGTAATTTCCACCATTAATATCTATTTTGAAAATTGCGTCATCTGATACTGTTCCATAAATAACATCATCTAAAATCACGACTGAAGCTTCAGGATATTTTCCATTATTCATACCATCGGTAAAGCTATATATATTAGTATAATTTTGCCCGTCGATATCCATTTTAAATATTGCGCCAAGATTGTATAAACCTCCATAATATGTAACTCCATATAATTTGTTTTCGTAAAACGTAAGTGAATCATAAGGATTAGCCCCATCGCTTGGAGAACCCGAGAAGGAGTGGATGTTTGTATAGTTTGCGCCGTTAATATCACATCGAAAAACAATTCCAAGATCATTTGTTCCGCCACGATATGTCATTCCATATAGTTTATTATTGATAAAAGTAAGAGAAGAAAACGGTTGATATCCATCATTAGAATTTTCAGGAAAGTTATGGATGGTATTAAAATTATTACCATTAATATCAATCTTAAAAATATTGCCTTTATTACTTAAGCCGCCTTGGGGTGTTATTCCATAAAATACATTATCGACTGTAATAAGTGAACCGCGTGGTCGTACACCATCGTCAGTTACCCCAGAGAATTCGTGTAAAGTTGTAAAACTATTACCATTAGTACTTATTTTAAAAATCACGCCATAATCATTTGTTCCACCACGCCATGTCATTCCATATAAATAATTACCTAAAAGAACAAGATGGCCATCAGTGGGAACACCACCATCACCGGCGCTATTAGAAAATTCATGTAGAGTAATAAAATGACTGCCGTCAATATTCATTTTAAAAACTACACCATAATAACTATTATTAGAACCTCCGTATGGTGTCATTCCGTAAAGAGTGCCGTTGTCAACAATAAGACCTCCATCAGGATTTAAACCATCACCTGCGCCGCCGACAAAACTGTGTAGATTTGTATAATCAATATCTGCAAAAGCGAGACCGGTAGTTAATGACAATAAAAATAAAAAAGCGTGTTTTTTGAGAGTATAAATTATATTCATAATTTTCAGATGTGAGATTTTAAGAATTAGTTACAACTATTTTACTTTTGAATATTATAACATTCTAATTGTAATTTGTCAAAGCAGCCATGATAATTTGTGTCAAGTTTCTAACATAATTTTTTGTTTAATGTATTGCTATAACGAATAATATTTTGTATAATATTTTGTATAATATTTTAAAACAACCGGATTAACAAAAATAACAAAACTTACCATATAACTTTGTATGAAAAAAATTATTACACTTTTATTAACCTTAATTATGACAAATATTTGCTATCCATACATCAATGCCGAAAAAAATCTCGACAATTTGCCGTGGGTCTGGTCTGAAGTTTATCATGCGAAAAACAAAGTTGCGGTCGAGCTTTATTTTCGCAAAGAATTTTCATTTCCGCAAAACAAAAAAATAAAAGACGCTTTTGTTATTTTTACAAGTGATGATAAAGGCAGGTTTTATCTTAACGGAAAATTGTGCGGCGCAAATGAAAATAAAAATGATGTTGCAGTTTATCATTTGATGTCAAAACTCCGGCAAGGGAAAAATGTTGCCGCATTTGAAGTCGAAAACTCGAAACGTTATGCAGGTCTGATTGGGAAAATAGTAATAAAATTCGAAAATGATAAGAATGTAATAATTCCTATTGATACAAAATGGAAGGTATCAAAAAGAGATACGCTTGGCTGGAAAAATATCGACTTTAATGATTCCAGCTGGAAAAACGCGGTGGCTCTTGGAATTTACGGCTGCAAACCCTGGGGAGTTATTTTGTTGCCGGATAACGATAGCAGTTTTCCAACCTTTTCGGTGCCGGGTTATACTAAGGAAATGATTTCACTAAAAAAAATGTTTAAACTTCACTATCGCATAAAAGGTTTACTTGCAAATATCTGGGATAAGTGGCTAACGCAATCAATGCTGTGGCCTGCAATGTCGGACGATCAGTCGAGAAGTATCAGAAGTAATTTCAAGCGGGATTTTTTGAAAAAAAATATTCTGCCCGATGGATATGTTAATACGACACAACATCGCGGTCTTGGACACCCTGCCGGCTGGCCGTTTCCGCATTGGATGCAAAATAGAGGAATTGGCTGGCATTTTTCGCTTGCGAGATCTCCTGCGAAGAGCTGGGGAATTCCGCTTGAGGAAAACATTGACAAGTTTATTCTTCATGGAATAAAAACCATTAATCTTGATAAAAATCGCGGCTGGTCGGTTAAAATGACAAAAAGAAATGCTGCACTTGAGACACCTGAATTTAAAATCAGCGCGTTAGTATCCCCACTTGTTCGATTGGAATGGATTAACGAAAAGTTTAACGAAAGTTCGAAACCATACATACAATGGAAAACTGCTAAGAATAATAAATTCAATGATGAACGCAAAGTATATTTTGATGATATAAAAAATGCTGTCAAGCGCGGTGAAGTAATATGTTCAATTGCAGATCTCTCGAAATGCAAAGCTTATGATGTTAAAGATACAATCACTCAATATAAGATTTCTTTTGATAATAAACAAGGAGATAAAATTATTATTGTCGCTGTAAGCGCTGCAGTTGACACAAGGCATAACATAAACAATTCTGTTTACGTAAGCGCCGCGTGTGATTATTTTTGGTGGACGGATGACAGGGATTTTTTGAAAAAAAACATAGAAAGAATGCGGAAGGCATTACATTACGCTATTACAGAATTTCAAATTGTATCGAACAAATGCGTTTTTACACCTTGGATTGGACATGACGGTCGAAGTGGTCTTATTTATAAAAATGGAAAAAAAACAATCAGATACGGAATCGGTATTGGGAATAATTATTGGGATTTAATGCCGTTTGGCGGTTATGATACTCTTGCAACGATTTATTTTTATGATGCCGCGCGAAACATGGCAAAATTGGAACTTGAAATTGCGAATCATCCGGAATGGAAAATTCCGGACAGTCCGGATAAAATATCATATAAAAATCTTTCTCATCTGGCTGATATGGTAAAAACTTCTTCAAACAAAAGATTTTGGAATGAAAAAACCGGTAGATTTGTCGCTGCAGTAGATGTTGAAGGTAAAGCACATGATTACGGTTACACTTTTGTCAACTGTGAAGCAATTTATTATGGCTTGGCAAAAAATGAGCAGGCTAAAGAAGTTATGGATTGGATTAGCGGAAAAAGAATTGTTGAAACAGACACATCGAAAGGCGAAGATATTTATAGTTGGAGATGTGCTCCTCGCGCAACAACAAAAAGAAATATTGATTACTATTCTTACGCATGGTCGGGGCCTGAAAGCATAACATTTGGCGGACAAGTTCAAGATGGCGGTGCAGTATTAGGATTCTCTTTTCACGACCTTATGGCGCGCATAAAAGTTTATGGTCCGGATAATGCCTGGAAACGACTAAAAGAAATTATCAAATGGTTCGATGAAGTCCAGGCGGAAGGCGGGTATCGTAAATATTATGTAGGTCATCCTGAACGCGGAACTTTGCAGGGAGGAGGAACAGCCGGAGGGCTCGGGCTTGACCATGAATTTTT
>QMOL01000195.1 GCA_003648225.1 Chlamydiota bacterium | reverse complement strand
GACCATAAAATTAATCGGGATATTTTTTGGAACGGTAACTATTTGCATAATAATTTCCGGATATCTTTTCAACATATTTTTGTAGAAAAAATTTTAGACACTAATTACACGAATTATCACGAATTAAATAATTAATTTTATGACAGAACAATTGGTGACAGAACAATTAAATTCAATCATTAAATCGTTAAATAATTGGCAGTACGATTTAGGGGGAGTACGATTTAGGGGGAGTACGATTAAAAATTATATTATAAATTAAAAATGAATTCGTTCGTGTCTATTTGTGTTCATTAGTGGTTAAAACATTATATTTTTCGTGGTTAAAAAATTATTAATTAGTGGTTAAAAAAGGAAAGAAAATGAAAAAGAAAATTCTTATTATCATTATTGTAATCATCGCTATGCTCGCTTTAGTAGCCAAACGTAAAATACAGCAAAAAAAAGTTAAACCCTATGGCGAATTACCCGTCCCTGTCCATGTGGCAGAAGCGTCCAAAAGGCAAGTTGAGCGAACTCACGATTATCTTGCAGAAGTTGAAGCGTGGCAGAACGCGAAGATTTCTTCACGGCTTGCCGCTCGGGTACTACTGCTTTATCATATTGAAGGTGATTTTGTAAAGGAGGGTGAGATTCTTTTACAGTTAGATGACAAAGATATAAAGGAAGAAATCAAGGGTGTAGAAAAAGAGATAAATGGAGTTAAAGTTACAGTTGACGGTTTAAAAACAAATTTCCAATACTGGGCTAAAGAAAATAAACGGTACAAAGAGCTTGTTTCCGGAGGCGCTATTTCTCAGGCAAGTGCCGATGATGTTTATAACAAATCAGTTACAGCTTATAGTTTGTATAATGCTAAAACGGATGAATTAGAATCTTTAAATCACACGCGGGATGGTTTGATGTCCAAACTTTCTTACACTAAACTTGTAAGCCCGTATGACGGATTGGTAACACGAAGAAATGTTTATCCCGGAGATTTAGCTTCTCCCGGAGAAGTGTTAATGATTGTTCAGGAACAATCAAAATTAAAACTTGTTTTTGACATTCCACAGGAAGATTTACATTTTATTAAATTAGGATTACCGGTATATGTTCGTAACTGTGATTGTAGATTAGAACTGAAAATTACGCATATATATCCAAGCTTTGATAAATCAAAAATGGTTCGCGTGGAGGTGGCAATCCCACCGACAAATAACTTTAGAATTGGTGAATTTGTTCCCGTTTCGGTGGTGCTTATTCGTCACGAAAATGTTATTGCAGTGCCGAGTGAAAGTTTGATTGAAACTCCGGAAGGTAAAACCGCTGTTTTTATCATTAAAAACGGGAAACTCGAAATTCGAACCGTTGAAAAAATAATTAAAAGTAATGGTTACGCGGAAGTAAAAGGCGTTAAAGCAGGCGAAAAAGTCGTAACAAGCACTTTCCTCGGCTGGGCAACACTTTCTTCCGGCTTACGAGTGGAGGAAATAAAATGAGTTTAACAAAAGCATCACTTGATAATCCTTATGGAGTGATAGCGTTATCGCTTGTGGTTGTAGCGCTGGGAATTTTTGCTTTTTTCCGCACGCCGACCGATTTATTTCCTGATTCCGCGCCTCCGCAGGTTGCGGTAATTATTGTTGAGTCCGGGGCGTCAGCTGATGATATAGCTGATAAAATCACCCAGGTTGTCGAGAAAGAAATTAATACAATTACCGGTGTTAAACGCATTCGCTCAACTTCAAGAGATGAAGTTGCGTCTATTGTTCCGGAATTTTATTATACTAAATCTATTGGTGATGCGGTAAGTGATGTTCAAAGTGTAATAGCGCGTATCCGCGCAAAATTACCGAAAGATATTCGTGAACCGATGCTTTACAAAATCACTGATGCGACACGTCCTTTACTTACAATAGCTATTTCAGCAAAAACAAATTCGCCTAAAGATTTGACAACCGTCCGTCTTCTTGCGGAAAACGAACTCAAAGACGCGTTTCTTCGTGTTCCTGGAGTTGGTGATGTTGATACTTTCGGCGCAAATGAGCCGGAAGTGCAAATTCTTGTTGACAGAGATAAACTTAACGCTTTTGGTATTACAATCGAGCAGGTTCTCGCTCAAGTTCAAAAACAAAATGTCGCTGCTCCAGCCGGAACAGTTTACACTCAAAAAGGTGAATATCTTGTTCGTGTACAAGGACAGTTTGGTTCTCTTGATCAAATTCGTGATTTACCGATCACACGAACAAGTGCCGGAAGAGTTTTATTAAAAAATATCGCGGAAGTTAAACTTACCCAGCATGAACCAAGAAGCGGTTATATTGGGAATAGTCGCAAGGCGGTAGCGATAAATATTATGCGACCTGATGGTGGAAAGACGGTTTGGGCGATTAAAAATGTAAAAAAAGAATTAAAGAAACTTAAGAAACGCTATCCAGATATTCTTTTTGAAATTACTAATGATCAACAACCGATTATTGATGTGAATGTTCAAGGCATGCGTTCATCGGTTTATCAATCTGTTTTTTTGACTGTTCTTGTGATACTGATTTTTCTTGCCGATGCACGTGCCGCTTTTGCAATTTCCCTTTCTATTCCAATAGCTTTTTTGGCAGCTTTAGTTGTCTTGTGGTTCAGCCCTTATACTTTGAATATGGTTACGCTTTCAGGTGTGATTATTGCGATTGGCATGGTGGTTGACGCGTCAATTGTTGTTTTAGAAAATATTTACCGGCGACATAAAGAGCAGCCGGATACACCGGTTAGAGATGTTGTTCTCTCGGCTTCAAATGAAATTTTTCACGGTGTTCTTGCTGGAGCGTTGACAACGGTTGTGGTTTTAATCCCGGTAATATTTACCGGTGGTTACACCCAACAAATTATGCGGCCGTTAAATATGATGATTACCGCGACAATTCTTGCTTCGTTAGTGGCGGCATTTACGATTGTCCCACTTGTTGCGTCAAAAATTCTTGGCAAGCCTGTTCCGCGATTTTTATCTTTTGT
Source organism: Chlamydiota bacterium (assembly GCA_003648225.1). Taxonomy (GTDB): domain Bacteria; phylum Auribacterota; class UBA3054; order UBA3054; family B51-G9; genus B51-G9. Next base: position 3,078 of record QMOL01000195.1, on the reverse strand, counting down.
GAATAATTTTTTAAAACCTTTTACGAGGTGGATGGACAGACGAACGGAAGAAGTGGTAAGGATTTCTGCAATATTGTTACGTCACCGAAAAAAAACGATATTTTTTGCTTTGTTTTTTTTCATTTTTACTATGAAGGTTGTTAAACCGCTAAACGGGCAGGAACTTATGCCGCCAATGGATACAGGTATTGGAATCATCAAATTCGATACTCCTACTTATTATTCGCCTGAACATGTTATGAAAGTAGCGGAAACAGTCGGGAAAATGGTTGGGAAAACTACCGAAGGCCTTAAATGGATTTCTACTGTTAACGGCTCGGAACCGGGACAAATTAGTTTCGGCAGCGGTGGAGCAACAGCTCAATCGGTTGTTATGACTATTACTATGGTCAACCGTAAAAAACGCAAATTAACAATTTGGGATATGGAAAAAAGATGGCGCGCGGGATTGAGAAAAATTGACGGTGTAAGAACTTTCAGCGTTACCGAATATGGAGCAACTCCACTTTCAACGACAAAAGCGCCGCTTGACCTTGTAATCAGCGGTCCTGATATTCATATTCTTAACAGGCTTGCCGATGAAGTTATCGCGAAACTTCACGGAGTTAAAGGACTTACAGATGTCCGCCGTTCGTGGTATATTGATAAAGAGGAGCAAAATATAATTGTTGATCCTGATCTTGCCCGGTTTTATGGATTGACTCCGCAAGATATTGCGAACACAACTAAGACAGCTGTTAAAGGTGTCGCAACAAGTCAAATGCGTTTACATGGCGCATTAGATATTCCCATTCTTGTAAAATACCGTCATGAGCACATTAATGAATTACATAAGTTGGAAGACATAATCTTGCCAACTAAAAAAAGAAATATTCCACTTCGTACCGTTGCTAAGATATCAACGGTTAAAAATCCGCCGTTCACAACCCATGAAAATTTGCTGAATACAATTGATGTTACGGGCATTAATACTGATTTGACTATAAAACAAGTCGGCATGCAGGCGATGGCACAGTTGAAAAGTTTAACTCTGCCAAACGGTTATAGTATAAACGTTTCCGGGACACTTGAAAATATGAAAACAGGCGGGAAAGAAATGGGCGGCGCGCTTATGATTGGTATTGTCATGCTTTACATTCTTCTTGTCTGGATGTTCAAATCTTTTCTTCATCCGTTTACTATTATGACTTCTATTCTAATTGCTGTTGCTGCAGCGATGTGGGGCTTGCTTTTATTTGACAAACCGATGTGCAAACCGGCAATGATGGGAATGATTTTACTCGCGGGAACTGTTGTTAATAATGCAATCCTGTTGCTCGATTTTATAATAAAAGCTCGAAAAAAAGGCGTTCCAAAAGACGAGGCAATTATTCAGTCCGTTCGTGTGCGATTCAGACCAATCGTTATGACTGCCGTTTCCACGGCTCTCGGATTAACACCGCTTGTTTTTGAAATGGCGGTTGGAATGGAAAGAATGTCGCCGCTTGGTGTTGTTGCCGCGGTAGGATTATTAGTAGGGATCTTCGGTTCGGTGTGGATATATCCGTGTGTATATTCCCTTTTTGATAGCATGGCAGAAAAACTGAATTAACCACGGATGAATATTTAGTTTAACCACGGATGAAAACAAATAGACCCAAATAAAACTATATTTGTAATTTAAATATAAGAAATTGAAGCAAAATAAAAAAGAAAAATTTATAGTATAAGAAACTATTAAAATAAAAAAATGAGATTCGTGTTCATTTCCCGATACGCTACACTATCGGGGCAGGCGTGTCCATCCGTGGTTAAAAAATCATTGGTGGTTTAATTAATGTTCATCTGTGGTTTTAAAAAAATAACTTAACCCTTATTCGTGATAAAAAAATGAAAATTCAAATTCTCGGCACTGGATGCCCAAAATGTAAACAATTAGCAGAAATAACAGAAAAAACCGCGAAAGAAATCGGAATAGATTTCCAACTCGAAAAAATTACCGACTTAGAACAAATTATGGCGTTCGGCGTTATGATGACCCCGGCACTCGCTATTGATAATGAAGTAAAAGCAATGGGAAAAATACCGTCAGCAGACGAATTGAAAAAAATACTAAAGTAACAAATGCTTCCAGCTTTTGATTCAAAGTAAAGTAATAAAAAAAGGAGTCAAAAATGAACACATTAAATGATTTATTCGAAATAGGTAAAAAATTTCACGGACATAAATGCCCCGCAATGCCACTCGGCTTGCGTGCCGCGCTTGCCGCAATGCGTAAACTTGGTGTTAAGCACGCGCAAGACAAAGAATTATATTTAATTTCCGAAACCGGGAAAGGTCACGCGGCAGGCTGTTTTCTTGATGGATTGATGGTAGCGACGGGCTGCACTTACGGAAAATCAAATATCGAAAAAAAATACTACAATAAAATGGCGTTCACTCTCGTTGAAGTTGCTACCGGGCGCGCGATTCGTGTTCGTTTAAAAGACAATTTTTTTGGTAATATGCTTAAATCGCCTTCTGTAAAATTGCGGCAAGATGGTGTTCCGCCACAGGATGTTCCTGCAGAGATTGCCGATCCTCTTGTTGACAAAGTACTAAATATGCCTGAAGAAATGTTTCTTGAGATTGGTGAAACAACAAAAGTTGAATTACCAAAAGGAAAAGGATGTTTTGAAACCGCTCTTTGCGCAAAATGCGGTGAGAGAACTTTTGTAAATAAGCTGGTAGATTCTCCTGAAGGGAAGATTTGTCTCGCTTGTAAAGAGAAATTGGAAAAATAATGGAACAGTTAATCATCTTAGCAGGTGTTTTCTTCGTAGTTTCTACCTTGTTCTCGATGGTTGGAATGGGTGGGGGGATTTTATATGTCCCCATCCTTCTTTTCGCGGGATACAATATGCAAACCGCACCGGGAATTAGTTTAATACTTATTCTTGGCACTTCGCTTGCCGCCCTGCGCAACTTTTCAAAAAATAATTTAGTTGACTGGAAACTTGCGTTTATAATTGACCCTCCAACAGACATAATGGCTTTTGTGGGTGGTTATTACAGTTCATCAGTTCCTGACAACATTTTAAAAGGGATACTTGCGGGAAT
>QMOL01000194.1 GCA_003648225.1 Chlamydiota bacterium | reverse complement strand
ATTGGGAATAACGCGACCGGAGTTTTTCACTATAGCGAGTTAGAAACCAACACTTTAAAAATTAAAATAGTAGTTTCGCAAGACGATTTTTCCGGCAGCGATGCACATATCGCTCTTTTTGTTAATGAAATTCCGTACCCTTTATATAAAACTCCTGTTAACAACAGACCAAGATATATTTACACTCGTGCGGGCGGATTTGCTAACAATTATATCTCTTTTATGAGCGGATTCAATGACACGAATTCTCCCGGCCATCTTTATGATAATTTAAAAATTTCTACTACGGAAAACTCTTTTGATTTTATTGGCGGATGGTCAGACGATGAATCTTCCTTAATTTCAAATCCGAAAACTTATTCTCATGCTGTCAATCTTGGGGTTAATGATAATTTGCTTATTAATGATGTGACTTTTCATGGTGAAGGGTCGAATACTATGTCTGGTTCTGATTGGAAAGTTGAATATTTTGGCTGGCATCCTCCCGATTCACAAAATTTCGATTTGTTTCCATTTAATATAGAAACTAACAGTGTTCATCTTCTTGACAAAGCTTTTTACAACGGGGATTCTGACAGTTCATTGAGACTTTCAGGCCTTCGCCCGGGCTTTCCGTACAAATTCACTCTTTATAATGTGGGATTAAGCGGGGGTGATGATGCTCCGCATCGCAGAGTTTATTTTGCGACAAGCGCGGATGTAAATGTTGAATTAATGGACGCTAATAAATTCGGTGTTGATGAGGGCAACCTTTTAACTTTTTATTATATAGCTCCGGAAAACGGTGTCTTTTCCATTTCGCAAACTGCATTAATAACCGGTGGCGATGCCACGTGGCCATGGTATGCTTTCAGCAACAAAGAAATTCAGGCCGTTCCGCCACCTAAACCTCCTTACATTGACAATTCAAACAATCGCGGACTTTTACATTGTGATGAATCAGTTACTGTTCAGTGGCCTAATGGAGATCCTGATTGTTTTATTACTCCTGACGATAATTCGAGTGGACGCACTGCTGTTTCGCCGATTTTGAACGCAAAGAATAATTTTGCAATAGAAAGAGATGATTCTACAATGCCGACTTTTAAAACCGGCTCACCTTATAGTGGGAATTATCTTGCGTTTGACGGGAACGATTCTATAATTGTTAATAACGCGTGGCAGGGCGGGAATGTGATGGCTCTGAATTTGAGTTTCAGGTTTAACGGATTACCTGATGCTTCAGGAGATAATTTCGCGGGAATGTTTTGGTCATATCCTGTAAAAGCTTACCTTCAAAATTCCGGGGATGATATACACGGAAATATACTAATGTTAGTTTACAATGCCGCCGGAAATTTCAATTATTTTATGTCAAGTAAAATCCTTAGTCCAAATGTTTGGTATCATTTGAGCTTTTCCGCATTAAATAATAATCTTCAAGTGGTTGTTGGTAACGATAAAGAAGGTTATATGACCGAGACATCGACAGCGATCGGTTTATTGGCTCCTGCTGTTAAGGATGTTATTATTGGCTCTGATTATTTTGGACCCACTCGCTTATACCAGGGAGATCTGGATGAAATACAATGGGGAGTTGCAATTCCGGAACCGGCAACATTTGCTTTACTTATTGTATTAGGTTTAGCTTGTCTTCGCAAAAAATACAATCGGAATTTCTAATAAATAACTTCAACTTTCTATATTTTTACCGGACAGTAGTGAGACAAACTCAATAATTAAAATTTATTTGAACACAAATGCTTATCGAAGCGGCGGAGTAAAACAAGCAAAATATTTGGGCGATGCGCTGGGTATGGGAAATTGTTTCTATCAGCTTCATTTATTAAGTCTGTTCCTGACACTTCATCTTCTCAGGCACTTTGATTTTGTAAAACGGGATAAGTTTGGAAAAAGAAATAAAAAGGAGAAAACGCGGGAACTTTAGCTGATTGTGTTAGAAATCAAGCAGATTGTTATATCATTAAATATATTTTATTGATATAATAATAACACAAAAAAATTAAACATAGTTTTAATTTAAAATCACGGAGGAATTATATGAGGTAAATTAATTGAATAAATAAACATCCTGAAATATGAATATGTAAATAGGATGTTATAACCTGAACTGTCAGTCTTATTTGACTGAATCTAATTTAAATTAAGGAGATTTTATGAAAACATTATTTTTAAAACCCAAAACTTTATTAATCTGTACTATCGCGGTAGTCTTTTCCGCAGCGTTTTGTTCCGCTGAACTTCAAATCTTAGATACTTATGACAACTGTCCGGGTGGAAATATTAATGACGGAATTGCTAATGCCGGAAGACAAGAGGGAACTCTTGCTACGATGGGCTATAACAGTGATGGAAATTCCACTTCTACTACTCTTATTGTAAGTGACAAAGCGGAAATGAGCGAAGGATTTCTAATCAGAGGTCATAACGCGTGTTATATTTCTCCAAATCATAATTTCAATGATATGGGAAAAGATTTTACTGTAGAAGTTGACGCCAGAATGATTAGAAGCGGCTCGTGGGAAGGATTTAGTTTTAATATCGGCGCGGAAGACCAGCATGAAGTTATTGATACTTTAGGCGGACCTCTAAACGGACATGTTTCCGGACTAAGTTGGTGGTTAGATAAACCTGGTAATTCCGGAGCACCCCAACTTATCGTAGGCGGTCAAAACTTCATATCTGCCAATCATCAATTTAAAAATTCGGAGCTGAATAACTTTTGGGATGAAGAAATTCATCTGACCGCGCTTGTACACGCGGAAAGTTTTGGCGGACTGGATAAAGTTACTACAGCGCTTTTTATTAACGGCGAGCCAATGGTTGGAGATGCTACCGGTGTGGGAGCTATGTTTGAGTTAAACAGATCATTTACAAACGTTTGGATTGTTCTTGGCGAGGAAGGCGGTCTTCATGACACAACAGTAACAATAGATAATTTTAAAGTAACAAAGACTACTCCGAGAATTGCAGAGAGCATCTGGACTAATGATGCTTCCTCTTCAATTAGTTCGTTTAAAACATACACGCACGCTGTTAATATCGGTCACGCAGGTGATGTGGTGATTAACGGTGTTACCTTTACAGGATCCGGCAGCAGCAATACACAAAGCGGAACTGACTGGAAACTTCTTAATTACAGTAACGAAAGCAGCATGGGAATAGTAACGGAAGATAATTCCTCCATATCCGGTGCAAGTTCTAATCTCGTCTCCGACTGTGCTTATTCTGAAGTGAATTCTACGCTGATGCTTTCCGGTCTTAATGCCGGGGCGAATTATATATTGACGCTTTTTAACAATGCGACAACCGCAGCCTCACTTGATACTTATATTATTCCTTCCGACAGTGAAGCGGCTTTAAATATGGTTGATCAGAATAAGGTTCAAGGCTCTATTTTAAGATATGATTATGTCGCGCCTTCAAACGGCGTATTTACAATGACGTTTAATAATAATAACGGCTCAAGCACATCTTCAGGTAATTTTCGCTTATACGCTTTCTGTAATGAAATGGAAATTCCTGAAGCATCAATGCTCTTTGGTGTTTTCGCAATTGCCGGTATGGTTATCAGAAGATTAATCAAATAAAAATGGTTCTGAAAAATATCGTTTCCCGTGGCTTAAATCAAGATTTAAACCGCGGGAAATGATAATAATCAAACAAAATATTTTAATTTATTTTCTAAAAAGCGCGACGAAGTTTGTAGCGTTTTTTTTTATAATTTAAACACAACTTTCAAAGAAAATTGATTAATTAATTAATTGATTAATATATGAATAAATTACAGTTGCATAATTCTTATATAATTCCAACAATCTTCTTTCGCTTGCTTCGACTTCTGGCGGTGTTTGTCGGAATGACAGTGATTTTGATGCTTTTCGCCTGGTTAGTAAAACCGGATTTGTCTTCTAATAAAAAACATTTTTCTAAAGAAAAATTGAAAGAAGTTGAACAACTTCGCTCCACTTCTTTTGACACTAACCATATGATCCGCCTGCAAGTTGATGTCGATTATTCGAAAGGTAAACACGCCAAATGGTTTCCGAAAAATGAATCACCAATCATTTCAGAGTTAGTTAAAGAAGGGAAATTACCTCCGGTCGCGGAACGCGTCGGTCCGGAACCTTGCGTTATGAATGGCGTTGACGGGGTGGGGAAGTATGGCGGGACATGGTTGAGATTAAACGGGTTGGTTCTCGGAAGTAGAATGTCATATTGCGGCTTTGTAAGATTTTCACCTCAGGGCTTTCCAATAGTGCCGCATTTGGCTAAAAGCTGGGAAGTTTCCGATGATTATAAAAAATGGACTTTTTATTTGCGAAAAGGTATTAAATGGTCCGATGGATATCCATTTACTTCGGCAGATATTAAATACTGTTGGGATTATGAAATTAATTGCCCTGAAATATACGGCGGGAATATTCCACAAGAATATTTAACCGACGATGGTGAATGCTGTAAATTAATTTGCTATTCAAATGACCCCTACAAAGTTACTTTTTTATTCCCTAAACCTAAAGGCTTATTCCTTGCCTTGCTTGCAACAAGTTATGGAAGCAGACTTGTTAATTCACCTGAACATTATCTTCGTAAATATCACCCGGTAGTAGGAGATAAAAAGTTAATAAAAGAAGCACTCGAGAAAACACAGTTGCCAAGCGCAAGGGCACTTTATTTTTACATTAAATTATATAATAACCCTTATCATCCGCGAATGTGGCCTTGGATTGTTCGCAATTATAAAGCAAATCCTCCGGAAACAGCTGTTAGAAATCCTTATTACTGGGTCGTTGATGAAAATGGAAACCAGTTGCCTTATATCGATAGGGTTATGAGTGAAAAGGTTTCAGACGATACTGTCGTTCTACGCGCGGCGGGCGGAGGCGTTTCTTTCCAAGCCCGTTATATTGGTTACGAAGATTATACTTATTTAATGGAACAGAGAAAAGCCGGAAATTATCAAATCTACCATTGGTATCCCGGTGACAGTTCATCATTTGCTATTCAACTTAACTTAAATCGCCACACGGACAAAAATCATCCCGAATGGGCGAAAAAACGTAAGTTAATAAGAAATAAATTCTTCCGACAAGCTTTGTCATTAGCTGTTAACCGTAAAGCTATCATTAAAGCCGTTTATAATAATCAAGCTAAGCCCATGCAGGTCGCTCCCTGCCCGGAATCGCCGTTCTATAATGAACACGCTTATAAAGCATATACAGAATATGATCCTCAACGCGCCGGTAAACTTCTCGATGAAATCGGCTTGACGAATTATGACGCAGGAGGTTATAGAACCTTCGCCGATAAATCGCCGTTAATCTTTTATCTCGACTATCCAAGCGGTGGAATGATCTCAAGCGATCCGGTTCAATTTGTTGTTGATGACTGGGAAAAAATCGGCATCAGAGTTGTTCCAAGAGAAAGACAAAGAGTACTTTGGGAAATTGAAAGAATCGGCTTACTTCACGACATGAATGTTTGGACAGGAAATGATGAATATTATCCGGTCATTGAACCACGATTCTTTGCTCCGGTCGTTGCAGATTGCTTCTTTGCGCAAGCTAACGCAAAGTGGTACATTAAAGGTGGAATGTATGGCAAGAAGGAGGCTGACGCTCCTGGATGTGAACCGCTGAAAACAAACGAACCATTGTATAAAGCCATCTGCGCGTATCTGAATGCCTGCAAAACCGCTGTCTTGAAAGAACAGGTCAAAGCTTTCAAACCCGCACTTGAAATCGCCGCGGAAAACGTTTGGTCAATTAATATCGCTAAAACGCCCGCGGTCCTTTGCGTAGTTAAAAATTATATGCGTAATGTACCGAAAACCGCTGTCGCTTCATGGGACTTCCAAACACCCGGAAATGCGGGAATCGAAACATTTTATATGACTAAATCTAATAATTCTCCAGGCGCGGAAAAACAAATCAAAAGTGAAATTAATGAAATTAAAACCGGCCCCGTAGGATTGGTAAATAATAAACAAACTGTTAATGGCAAGACTGCGAACATGGCTTCATCTAATAATAATAACAATAGCGGAAGTTTAATTGGAAAAATTATCAAGAGTT
>QMOL01000193.1 GCA_003648225.1 Chlamydiota bacterium | reverse complement strand
TGTGTCTGTTGCAATTGTTGCCGAACCGAACTGATCGGAACTCAATTTAACTTTAGATTTCATCACAATTTTATCTGATGCCGCGTTTAATATCACATCGCCGTTTTCCGAATGTTTACATTGCCGATAATTCTTGTTGTTTTTGCATTTAAATAGAGGTTAGCGAGCGGCGAACTGCTGTATCGTGTTATTTTTAAGCCGTTAATATTGCCGGTCATTGTACCGCCTTTCATGATATTACTGTCTGCACCGGGTAATTTTATTTTCCCGCCATAACAATATTGATTGTTGATAACACTTTGATCTCCATAACCTGAAATTGTAATATTTTCGTTATCAAAAATAAGTGTATTTGCTTCATGATAATTTCCAGGTAAAAGTTTTATGACTTCATTTTGACCGTTTGGCACAGCGGCATCATACGCGACAGATTATAAATATGAACTTGGTGCGATACTTTCATCAAAAGTCCTTCTTGATAATTATGACAGATATTGTAGCAAATCAATATTTTCATGGCATATATTGTGCCAATAAAATATTATAATGATAAATTACCATATATATACAAACCAGAGACTCCATTAAATTAAAAAAATTAAAATAATGCAAAAATGCAATTTTTTTGCAAATCTGCAAGTGTTGTTTTCATTTGCGTTAAAAATATTTCCACAGTCAACAGTAACAGCTTTATAATCCGTTTACGGCGATTAAATTTTATAGAAAACATAAATTGTCAAATAATAATTTTGTTTGAAAGAGCCCTGAAGGGGCGAAAGGTGATTTTCCATTATGCCCTTACAGGGCGGAAACACAGGGGGATGAAATATTAACAGGGTGCAACACTGCCTTATTCCATTTCGCCTTACAGGCAAACTTTTGAAACAATACTTTTCGAGCGATCACCAATTAACGATTAAGGTTGAGAGTTCACAAGCCTAAAATTGCTTCATTCTTGCAAAAGAAATCGATTTTCGGTATTATTTATTTAACTATTAATAACAAATTTACAGGACATACTATTATGCAACTTGATATCGGAATTATAGTTGTTATTTTTTTACTGACCCTTCTGGGCTTTCTAAAAGGTTTCTGGTCACAAATTATCTCTATCGCCGCGGCCGCTTGCGGCGTTGTAGCGGTTTACTTTGCAAAAGTTCGCGTTGCTGAATATTTATTTGGTTTATTAACAGAAAAATATCCTGAGATCGATATAGATATTAACGTTGTTAGCTTTATTACCGCGATTTTAATTTTTGTATTCGCTTATTTTATTTCCGGTATCATTATGGAAATGATTAAAAAACGCCTTATCACTTCTTTCTCAATTAAATTTAGCGATAGAATATTCGGCTTGATTACCGGTGCACTAAAAGGCTGCATTATTGCACTTGCGATAATCCTTGTCCTTGAGATTTCAAAAACTTATATTGCCAGTTTTACTTCCAAGAGTGGATATGAAAATTATAACAAATGGTTAAGTGATTCGAAAGCTTATCATTATGGTCGCGATACTCTTGGAAAGATCGAACAAAGAATTCCATGGTTCAGTAACACCACTTCACGGTTGAATGTTAATTTTTCAAGCGGGAATAATACCAATGATAATGAAAACTCAGAAGTATGGGAATAGTTAATAAAAATAATATAGCCATCCTTATGGGCGGACAGAGTAACGAGCACGATATTTCCATAAAATCCGGCAAAGCTGTTTTTGAAAATCTTAACAGCTCTAAATATTGTCGTCGGTCAGTTATTATTACTTCTGATAATAGAGTCAAACTCCTTCCGCCGGAGATAAGACCTGACGATAGAATTTTACAAAAAACTGAAACAAAAACTTTTATCGCTGCATTCGATGAATTGGAAAAATGGAATATTGATGCTGCCGTTCTCGCGCTTCATGGTAAAGGAGGAGAAGACGGAATTATCCAGGGATTCCTTGAAACACTTAAAATTCCATATACTCACAGCGGGGTTTTAAGTTCAGCGATTTCGATGCATAAAATAATCACGCGGCAGATTTATAAATGCAATAATGTTAAAATCCCAGCCGGGATTGTTCTTCAGAAATCTGATGACTTAGAACAATTAATCCAAAACGCGGAGTTCGGTTTTCCAATGATTGTTAAACCACCGCAGCTTGGCTCAAGTTTTGGAATTAAAATCGTTGAGAATATTGAGCAGTTAGAAAATTCTTTGAAAGAGTTGTGGAATATCGACAAACAAATCCTGGTAGAAAAATATATAAATGGAAACGAATTTACCTGCGTTGTTATTAATAAAAAATTCGGCGAAAAAGCTGAGCCAATGCCCGTTACGGAAATAGCTCCGGTAAACAGCACGTTCTTCGATTACGAAGCTAAATATACGGTTGGCGCAGCTGAAGAAATCACTCCGGCTCGAATTGATGATTCACTCACAAAAAAAATTCAAAACATCGCCGTGAAATGTCATGAAATACTATTATGCGAAGGAGTGAGCAGAACAGATTTTATACTATCAAATGAAGGTGATCTATTCGTTCTTGAAACAAACACTATACCGGGAATGACCGAAACTTCGTTCGTGCCGCAAGTGGCGCGGGCGGTAGGAATGTCATTCGGCGAATTACTGGATATAATGATAAATTACGCGATGGAAAAATTTGTAAGGGCAATCCCTTGTGGTTGACCAATTTTGACTTGCTCTGTGAATTGAGGGCAGGTACAAGACCTGCCCCTACACCGAAAATTGACCTTTAACCTTTGACCTTTAACCTTTGACTTCGCGTAAGCGCCCCGCGTATGCCGGGGTTGATTTTTAGACCTTAAAACCTTAAAACCTTAAAACTTTGACATAATGCTTGATACAAAATTACTTAAAGAAAATTTCAACGAAATACGTGAAAAATTACTCACCAGACACGCAGAAGGTGAAGCTTATAAAAAATTAGCCGATCTTCTTGATGAGTTTGTCGCGCTTGACGACAAGCGACGCGCACTAATCACTGAAACGGAAGCACTTCAGCAGGACAGAAATAAATTTTCCAAAGAAATCGGAATGAAAAAACGCGCGGGAGAAAACGCAGATGAACTCCAACAGAAAGTCCAGCAAATAAAAAAAGAACTTGAAACATCAAGCACGGAACTTGATGAAGCACAAAAAAGTTTGCGAAATATCTCGCTGAGAATTCCCAACATTCCCGATGAGTCGGTTCCAACAGGAAAAGGCGAAAGCGATAATGTTGAAATTCGTAAATACGGTAAACCAAAAACTTTCGGTTTTGAACCGAAACAACATTTCGAACTCGCGGAAAATCTCGGCATCCTTGATCTTGAACGCGCGGCAAAGCTTGCCGGGTCACGCTTCAGTTTGCTTCGCGGATTAGGAGCTCGTCTTGAGCGCGCGTTGGTGGATTTCATGCTTGATATTCAAACTAAAGAAAATAATTATATCGAATTCGCTCCGCCGTATATTGTTAACGCAAACACAATGCGCGGCACCGGTCAGCTTCCGAAATTTGAAGAAGATCTTTTTCGTCTGCAAAGTGAAAATCCAATGTATTTAATTCCCACTGCGGAAGTTCCACTTACAAATATTCACGCGGGAGAAATTCTTGAAGAAAAAGATTTACCGAAATTATATACCGCTTATACTCCCTGTTTCAGAAGCGAAGCCGGCTCTTACGGAAAAGACACCCGCGGAATTTTACGCGTTCACCAATTCGATAAAGTCGAACTTGTGAATATTGTGCCGCAGGAAACGTCAAACGATGCGTTAGAAAAGATGACCAATTGCGCGGAAGAAATTTTGAAACGACTTGAAATCCCCTATCGCGTTGTCGTTCTATGCACAGCTGATATGGGATTTTCAGCCGCTAAAACTTACGATATCGAAGCTTGGCTGCCGGGTCAGAATACTTACAGAGAAATATCTTCATGCTCAAATTGTAATGATTTTCAGGGCAGAAGAGCTAATATAAGATACCGCCCCGCAGACGGGGGGAAGCCGAAATTCGTTCATACATTAAACGGGTCAGGAATTGCCGTAGGCAGAACATGGATTGCTCTTCTTGAAAATTATCAGCAGGCCGACGGATCAATTTTAATTCCAAAAGCTTTGCAGCCGTACATGGGCGGAGTGGAAGTAATCCGCAATCAGTAATCGATTGTAGCCGCTGCCGCTGGCTGCGGATTCAGGCAATGTTGGAAAAGCAATCTGTAATCGGTATTTAGTACATTGGCAATTTCTGATAGGAGTTTGTCTTTGGCAGATTGGATATTAAAATTGAATATCCGATATTGAATAAGCAATATTCCAATAAAAAGTAAGCGACTAATAAATTAGCTTTAAAACTTTAAGTCCCGATTTATCGGGGCATCCTTTAAACTTAAAAATAATGGAGAAAAAAACAAATGGGACCTCTTTCAGCTTTAATTGAAATTTTTCAAAGTCTCGACATTGCCGGCAAATTAATCATTTTTGTACTCGCGATAATATCGGTTTATATGTGGGGACTTATCTTCGCAAAATTGCTTTCAATGAAAACTATTGACCTCGGTAACGAAAAAATATATAAAAGATTACGCGGCTTTAACGCGCAGTTCGCGCGGGATTTCCTACAACTATTTAGAGATTTCCCTAAGAGTTCTTCGTTGCCACTGCACAAACTTTACCGTGTATGCTGTGACAATCTTCTCACTCGTGAAAAGATTCGTCCGGAGGCTATTATCGCTACGGAAAAGCTGCTTGATTCATATATTGCCGAAGAGGTTATAACACTTGAAGAAGGAATGAATTTTCTTTCAGTAACGTCAACTATAGCCCCATTTCTCGGCCTTCTCGGAACAGTTTGGGGAATTATGGTTATGTTCAGAAAAATGACCCAGGCGGGCTCAAGTACTATCAGCACTGTCGCCCCGGGAATTTCCGTTGCATTAACAACCACTATTGCGGGACTTGTTGTTGCCATCCCCGCGGCGATTTTTTATTATTATTTTCGCGGACGGGTTAACAAACAATTAGTTCTTATGGAGAAATTCTCCCGCGAACTAATGACTAAACTTCAAAATCTCATTCTGGAGGAACAGGAACTGTGAGTTTACTCCTGCAAAAAAGACAAACTCCTCGCGCGGATATCAATGTTACTTCTCTCGTTGACGTAACAATGACCGTTCTTATTGTTTTTATTCTCATCGCTCCAATTATTGAGCAGGGCATTGATGTTGATTTGCCCAAAGCTTCGGCAACGCGACTCGAACAACCGGAAGAGCCTGTAACCGTGAGCCTTCATGGCGTTATGGAACACGGAGAAAAAAAAGGCGTCATTTTTGTTAATGAACAGCGAATGAACAGAGTTCATCCATATGAAGCGCTTGGCGAAACTCTTGCCGCGATTAAACAAAAAAAGCCTAAAGTAGCGGTAATTATCCGAGCCGATAAAGACTTTAAATATGCTGCGGTAATAAAAGTGCTCGATGTTGTTCGCGGAGCCGGAATAACAACTTTATCTCTTGCAACACAAGCGGAATGAAATTCAGGCCAAAAGATTTTTTTGTACCATCGGTAATTTTTCATGGATGCGCTGTCATTCTACTGATTATTATTTGCTGGAAAGTACCTACAATTAAAATCCCTAAAGAAAAACAATTTCGCGTTAATCTCGTTCAATTACCCGTTCCTCCTACAGCCGCAACGCCGAAACCATCGAAAAAAGTTTCTAGACCTAAGTCAAAGCCTAAACCGAAGCCTAAACCGAAACCGAAGCCGAAACCAAAGCCGAAGCCGAAACCAAAGCCGAAGCCGAAACCGAAGCCGAAACCAAAGCCGAAGCCGAAATCTAAACCGAAACGTAAGATCTTAACTACGCCCAAAAAAATAATTAAGAAGCAGAAGGATTGGCTTAACAAGCGTAAAAAGAAAAAAACAAAGAAGAAAATTATTACCAATACAAATCAACGTGTTGTTTGGGAGCCAACCCCGAGAATTGAACGGTCTAAAACTGTTTACAAGCCAAATTTGAAATCCAAAGACGCATTCAAAGAATCTCAGCAGAAGCTTAAAGAACTCGAGAAATACCTTAACCGGGAAAACACAAAC
>QMOL01000192.1 GCA_003648225.1 Chlamydiota bacterium | reverse complement strand
ATGTAATAAAAACTTTAAGAAAATATAATGTTGGAGTCGATAAAATTATTTTTGGTGGTGAACGCTTGGGAATCTATTTCCTCGAAAACGGGGCGGTCAGCCGTGCGTCAAAAGTGATTTATGACAGAGCGCATTCAGCTATATCGGAAATCGAATCCGAAATGATTGATTGGGATAATATTTTTGAAGATGCCGGTTGGTTTCACTGGACAGGAATTACCCCCGCTATATCACAAAGTGCTGCTGATGTTTTGAAAATAGCTATTGCTAAAGCTAAAGAAAAAAATATTACTGTTTCCACAGATTTGAATTATAGAAAAAAACTTTGGAAATATGGAAAATCCGCACAGGAAATTATGCCGGAACTTGTTGCCGGATGTGATATTGTTCTCGGCAATGAGGAAGATGCGGAAAAATCTCTTGGTATTTCACCACAGAACGTGGATGTTACTTTGGGAAAAGTCAGCGCGAAAGCTTATGAATCCGTTTCAAAACAAATTATGAAAAAGTTTCCTCGTGTAAAAAAAGTGATTACAACTCTTCGAGGTTCAATTTCCGCTTCACACAATTCATGGACGGGAGTTCTCTTTGATGGAGAAAAATTATATAAATCCCCAAACTATCAAATCACACATATTGTTGACAGAGTGGGTGGAGGGGATTCATTTATGGGGGGATTGATATACGGACTTCTAACTTATAAAAATGATCAAAAAGCATTAAATTTTGCTGTTGCGGCATCATGTCTGAAGCATACAATAAAAGGTGATTTTAACCTTGTTACTGTAAATGAAGTAGAAAAATTAATGGCAGGAGATGCTTCAGGACGTGTTTCGAGGTAATCCAATGAAATATTACATAATAAAACATTAATCCATCTTACTACTATGGCTAAATTCACAAGAATAGAAGTTTGTTTAATTGCAAATAAAACCGGTTTGGTTCCACTTTACTTTAATACAGATGCAGGAACTGTTAAAAATGTCGTTAAAGCGTGTTATGAAGGTGGCGCACGTATTTTTGAATTTACTAATCGAGGAGATTTCGCTCATGAAGTTTTTAATGAACTCAGTAAATATGTTGTTAATGAATTACCGGAAATGATTCTCGGTGCCGGTTCGGTTGAAGATGCTGCTACCACAGCGCTTTACATTCAGTTGGGCGCGAATTTCATTGTTTCGCCGATATTAAATTCCGAGATGGCAAGAGTTTGCAACAGAAAAAAAATAGCGTGGGTACCCGGCTGTGGTACATTAACCGAAATTGCTTACGCGGAAGAATTAGGAGCGGAACTCGTCAAAATATTTCCGGCAATGCAAGTTGGCGGACCGGACTTTATTAAAAGTATTAAAGGGCCTCGACCTTGGACAAACATTATGCCTACCGGTGGAGTTATGCCTACAGAAGAAAATCTTAATGATTGGTTTCAAGCCGGCGCTTATTGTGTTGGAATGGGATCAAAACTTATTACAAGAGAAATTATTGAAACAAGCGATTGGGCGGCGCTAACTTCAAATGTCAACGATGCGATTAAAATAATAAAATCCATCAGGGGATGAGATTGACAAAATAAATAAAAAACAATAAAATTTGTAACAAAATTTTTAATAACAAAACGATTATCTATCTATGTATAAAAAAGCGAATCCAATCACTTTTCGTAAAAACGCATTTCTTCCTAATACAAATTTATATGTTGCTAATCCTAAACCGCCAAAGGTGCTGCCTTTCCACAAGCATGAATTCGGGGAAATTGTTTTTATCTTGAACGGTTCAGTAGTACATGTGACACGTGAAGGTGAATCAACGCTAACGAGAGGTGATATTTTTGTTATAGAAGGAGATGAAGCGCATGCATTCAGAAAGCTTGATAATCTTCAAGTTTTTTATATACTTTTTGATATGGATTATTTTAATTCTATCAGAAGAGAATTTGATGGATTAAAAGGATTTAATATTGTTTTCGGACTAGATCCTCAATTGAGGAAAAACTTTAATTTTAAATCTATACTTAAAATTAATGATGAAGAATTAGAAGAACTTAATTTATTACTGAAGTTTTATGAAAAAGAATGCCGTTATAATCTTCCGTGGAAAACTCAATCGGTTGAAAGTTATTTTAAAAATATTGTTATTCAACTTTGTAGATATTATTCTAAATCTAAACTTGCCAAAAATGATGTTCTTGTTAAAATGGAAAAGGTTATTAATTATATGAAACGAAATTTCGCTAAAAATATTACCCTTGATAATCTGGCAAATGCAGCAAAAATGAATTTGTCAACTTTTCGGAATACCTTTAAACAAATAACCGGTTATTCTTCAGTAGCTTTCCTGCAACAGCTTCGAATTGCGGAAGCGTCAAGAATACTTCTTAATGAAAAAGTGAAAGTAAAACATGCGGGAAGAAAAGTGGGTTATCACAATCAAACATATTTTATAAAAATATTTAAACAAGCTATTGGCATCACTCCTCAGGAATATATTGACAGTGTAAGAAAGCCAGCAGACAAAAAGAAGAAATAGAATTACCGGTTAATAGACTTTCATTGCCGTTGACATTAATATCTTAAATTGATATAATACGCCACTAATAGCAAAAGCAGGAAGAAGAAATTTTAATTGAATATAAAATTATAAACTAAAAAGGATTTGACTTATGGCAAAATGCAAAAAATCAGCTAAAAAAGCTAAAACAACAAAATATATCTATTTCTTCGGTGGCGGTAAATCCGAAGGTAAAAGTTCTATGAAAGAACTACTTGGCGGTAAAGGAGCAAACCTTGCCGAAATGAGTTCGCTCGGGCTTCCGGTTCCTCCCGGATTCACACTAACAACAGAATGTTGCGATCAATTTTACAAGCAAGGTCAGAAATGGCCTAAAGGCTTGAATGAAGAAGTTGATAAAAACATCAAATATTTGGAAAAGGTTACCGGAAAAACTTTCGGTAAGGGTAAAAATCCTCTTCTTGTTTCTGTTCGTTCAGGTGCGGCAATTTCAATGCCGGGCATGATGGACACGGTTCTTAATCTCGGATTAAATGATGAAACTCTTCAATCATTAATTGACCTTACCGGCAACGAAAGATTTGCTTGGGATTCTTACAGACGCTTTATGCAGATGTTTGGTGATGTTGTTCTTGGAATTAAACATCATGATTTTGAACACGCACTTGATATAGTTAAAAAACGTAATAAAGTCAAACTTGACACCGAACTTGATGTTGACGGTTTGAAACAAGTTGTTACAGAATATAAAAAAGTCTATAAGAAAGCTAAAAAATCTTTTCCTCAGGACGCGCGTAAACAACTTCAGGAAGCTATTGATGCAGTATTTAGTTCATGGAATAATGATCGTGCGATAAAATATCGCGCGATGAATGAAATTCGCGGATTACTTGGAACGGCTGTAAATGTTCAAACTATGGTTTTTGGAAATTCAGGTCAAAATAGTGCTACAGGCGTTGCTTTTACACGCGATCCTTCCACAGGTTCAAATAAATACTTTTACGGAGAATTCCTTATTAACGCACAAGGAGAAGATGTAGTTGCCGGAATCAGAACACCTCAACAGATTACTCTTAAAGGTTCTAAAGAATGGGCAAAATCACAGAAAGTTACTGAAGCTAAGCGTAAGAAAGAATTCCCGTCGCTTGAAGAAGCGATGCCTAAATCATTTAAAGAACTTGATGCGATTCGCGTTAAATTAGAAAAGCATTATAAAGACATGCAAGACCTTGAATTTACAATTGAAAACGGTAATCTTTATATGCTTCAAACAAGAACAGGCAAACGCACAGCAGCAGCAGCAGTACAAATAGCCGTTGATATGGTAAAAGAGAAACTTATTACCGAAAAAGATGCAGTGCTTAGAGTTGAACCGAAATCGCTTGATCAGTTGCTTCATCCTACTTTCGATCCGAAATCTGAAAAAGCCGCTAAACAAATTGCTAAAGGGCTGCCTGCTTCTCCGGGTGCTGCAACAGGTCAAGTTTACTTTTCTGCTAATGAAGCTGAAAAACAAGCGGCAAGCGGTAAAACAGTTATACTTGTTCGTATAGAAACTTCCCCTGAAGATATCGGAGGAATGGATGTCGCGAAAGGTATCCTTACTTCACGCGGAGGTATGACTTCTCACGCGGCAGTTGTTGCTCGTGGAATGGGAACATGTTGTGTTGCCGGATGTGAAGAAGTAGTAATTGATTATAAATCAAAAAGTTTTAAAGCGGGTGGAAAGGCCATTAAAGAAGGGGAGTGGATTAGTTTGAATGGCTCTACAGGCGCAGTTTATGCGGGGCAGATCAAAACAACTGATCCTTCGCTTACGGGTAATTTCGGCACAATTATGAAACTTGCTGACAAATATCGTAAGCTCGGTGTTCGTACAAATGCGGACACACCTCATGACACAATAGTTGCTGTAAAATTTGGCGCTGAAGGTATTGGTCTTACAAGAACCGAACATATGTTTTTTGAAGGAGATAGAATTATATCAATGCGTAAAATGATTCTTGCTGAAGATGAAGCGGGACGCAAAAAAGCATTAAAAGGTCTTCTTCCGTTACAGCGAAAAGATTTCACAGGAATCTTCAAAGCACTTAAAGGCAAACCGGCTACAATCCGTTTTCTCGATCCTCCTCTTCATGAGTTTGTTCCGCACGATAAAAAAGGACAAATGGAAATGGCTAAAGCTATGGGTGTTCCGCTTAAGCAGATCAAAGATAAAGTTAATTCATTGCATGAAATGAATCCAATGCTTGGTCATCGCGGATGCCGTTTGGGAATTTATTATCCTGAAATTACAGCTATGCAGGCTCAGGCAGTAATTGAAGCCGCTTATGCTGTTACAGGATCAAAACCTGAAATTATGATTCCTCTTGTAGGGAATGTAAAAGAATTCACAAATCAGAAGCAGATTGTTCTGGATGTTTATGAAGCAATCGCAAAGAAAAAAGGCAAAAAACTTCCTTACCTCAAAATCGGTACTATGATTGAAGTGCCAAGAGGTGCTCTGACTGCAGACGCAATTGCGGAAGAAGCTGAATTCTTTAGTTTCGGAACAAACGATCTTACTCAAATGGGGTGTGGATTCAGCCGCGATGACGCCGCAAAATTCCTTGGTCAATATGTTGAAATGGGAATTTATGAAAATGATCCTTTCCAATCACTGGATCAGGAAGGAATTGGCGAGCTCATCAAAATAGCTGTTGAAAAAGGCCGTAAGACCCGCAAAAATATCAAACTCGGAATCTGTGGTGAACACGGTGGTGATCCGGCAAGTGTGGAATTCTGTCACAAAGTTGGTTTGAACTATGTCAGTTGTTCGCCATACCGCGTACCTATTGCAAGACTTGCGGCGGCGCAGGCAGCTATTAAATACGGGAAAAAATAAATATCGGAATAACCTTAAAATCTTATAACATCTCAAATTAAATACCGTTTGACTTGTAAAGTTATTTTCGTTATAATTACGTGTGATTATTAAGATTGACTTTTTGGAGAATACTACACTTTATTGTGGGTGATCCAAACTTTCAATACAAATTATGTAACAAATACTCAGGAGAATAGAGTGCTAACTATTTCCATTAGGAAGAATGAACCGGTAGAAAAAGCAATTCGCAGACTAAAAAAAAGAGTTGACCGTGAAGGTGTGCTGAAAATCGTTCGCCAAAAAGCTTATTATGAAAAGCCAAGCGAAAAACGTATTCGTAAACGCAAGGCTGCAAGAAGAAACGCTGTTCGTATTAGAAAAATGGGGACTTTACGTTTCCAAACCAATGAATTCAGAAGCGAGAGATAATAATGGACAGTACTTCACGAAATGAAGATGTTTTATTAACTGAAAAGATTCACGCTTTTCAAAAATTCTTTTATGTCGATTATAAGGAAAACCAACGTGGCAGATTCTTAAAAATAACTGAAAAAGACGGGCGCTTCAGAAGCACTATTATTGTGCCTGAAGAAGCTGTTGATGATCTCGCTAAACTTTTAGTTGAGATTAGTGAAAAATTTTCGCCTGCTGAAAGAACCGCCGAACGAAAAGAAGAGTTCGAAAAGCAAAGACAAGAATTTGAAAGCAGACGTTTGGAAAGAGAAAGAATTGAAAAATCT
>QMOL01000191.1 GCA_003648225.1 Chlamydiota bacterium | reverse complement strand
ACGTCTATTTTCATAGTAAAAATAGCGTTTTAACAGTATATTTTTAAATAAAAATTAAAATAAACATTCTATTTAACGATATTTAGCTCAATATAATCGGGTACGACCCTATTTCCAACCCTATTTCCACCCTACCCTATTTCCACCCTATTTCCACCCTATTTCCACCTCTATTTCCACCCTATTTCCATCAGCATGGTCGCGAAGTAAAATTGTCGTTATCAACGTACATGAAAAAAACAGGCAAAAAAATAATGATGATTATAGAAAAAATTAAAAAAGTCAGAGATAAAAGATTAAAAAGTTAATCGGCAAGGGAAACTTTTCGATAGCGGGAGGGTATGTTTAAAATAATTCTCAAAACAGAAAAACAAACAAATTCAAATGAAAAAACGAAAAAACAGGAAAATGCGGCAATAAAAAATGAAAAAATGAGCTTTTAAATCTCTTTTTTTAACTTTTATAATTTTAGTCGCCGGAATTGGGAATCTTCGGCGCATTGCATTTTTTTTGAATATATGATAAACTTAAAATGTTTCGGGAAATTTATGTTTGGGAAATTTTATTAAAACTTATACTCATTGTTTTTATACATTTTTGTCTTAATTTGAAAAGACATTACGTGTTTAAGGTATTGTTTACGGGGAGTTTAACATAAATATGAAAAACGGTTTTTTTAGTCAGGCACTAATCAACTTGAATTTGACTTTTTAAGGGACGACTAATTACTGAAAAGGAGATTTTATCATGAAATTTAATGAAGTATTATTATGTATTTTTTTCTTACTATTTTGCGCGTTTGCAGCTGACGGAGCGCAACTTTTCGTTACACTTAATGTTGACGGCAACTATATTACAAACGTTCCGGATCCTGTTGCAGATTCTCACGCGGTAAATAAACGTTATGCGGATCAGGTCTTTGCGGAAAATGCTTTAAATGCGCTGCCAGCTAAATGCGCCGGAGGTCAAATTGCAGGCTACACGCCTGTTCCGGGAGAAGACCTGCACGCAGGTATGCAGCACGGTGTAGATTGGAGCACAAACACAAGATTTACTGTAGATTCAACCGGCAGCAACGTTTACGACAACCTCACATGCTTAATGTGGACTAAAAATGCGAACCTGCATCAAGGATACTGGACAAATGCCATTGATTTCTGCACTAACCTTGTTTATGGAGGCTATTCAGATTGGAGACTGCCGAATATTAGAGAACTTAAATCGCTCGTTGATTTGTCTAAATATAGTCCGGCCCTCCCTGACGGGCATCCGTTTAGTTTTGTGCAGTCGTACTCGTACTACTATTGGTCGAGCTCCACGAGTTCGTATAATAGCGAGTACGCCTGGCTTGTGAACATAGGTCACGGCCACGTGTCCATAAGCGCCAAGGCCTACGGCTTCAGCCGCTGTGTTTGGCCTGTCCGTTCTGGACTTTGACAATTGACAATTGATAGTGGATAGTTGACAATGTAGCCCAAGTCTCTGACTTGGAAATATGAAAGTGAAAGATGTGAAAGAGAAAAATAACTTCTTTTCCTTCTTAACTTTTAGTGAAAAAAATAATCCGTAGTACAAAAAGTGGACAATGAACATGAGAATACATATAATTTCATTTGATAGTTGATAAATACTTCAATACTTTAATACTTAAATAATAAACCGGAAATAAAAATGAATATAAAAAATTTGAAATTTGCTATAATTATTACTTTAATTCCTTTGCCATGTTTCGCAGTCAAAGTTTATCAAAACCTAAACATGACTGGTCAAAACATTACTAATGTGCCAGCTCCGATTGCAGACAACCATGCTGTAAACAACGAATATATTGAAAATCTGGTTGATGAACTGTATGAAGGAACAAACCTCTCTGTAGCTGTTCCAGCCAAATGCGCCGATGGACAAATTGCCGGCTACACTCCAATTCCCGCCGAAGACCTTTATACTAACATGCAATATGGTGTAGATTGGTCAACTAACACAAGATTCACTGTTGATTCTACAGACAGCAACGTTTACGACAATCTTACAGGATTAATGTGGACAAAAGACGCGAATCTGCATCAAGGAAACTGGACAAATGCTATTAATTACTGCACAAGCCTTGTTTATGGAGGCTATTCAGATTGGAGACTACCAAATAGAAAAGAACTTTTTTCACTTGTGGATTTTTCTAAATATCTTCCGTGTCTTCCGCTCGGGCATCCGTTCAGTGCTGTGCAGGCGAGCCGATATTGGTCGAGCTCCACGCGCGCGTTTGATGATAGCGGGCACGCCTGGGTCGTGTACATGGACATCGGCGGCGCGCACTACTTCGACAAGACCAACAGCTACTATGTTTGGCCTGTCCGTGCCGGACGTTGATCATTATTTAATGGATAATGAAAAGTGAAAAGTGAAAAGTATCAAAATAAATAAAAAAAACGAGTTAAATAAATTAGTGGTTAAGAAAAGGAGATTAAAAATGAAAAATATAATCTTGAAAAAAGTGGCGTTAATCGCGGTAATAGTTACCGCAACAGCGACATCATTTGCCGGTGAAGCGAAAATTCGTCAGGAAATTGATATGCAGGGAAATTACATTACAAACCTGGCATGTCCTACAAAACCGGATCACGCTGTTCCAAAAGGATATGCGGATTGGGTACTTGACGTTTCTCAATCAAAACTCCCCAAACCGGGGAACGGTGAAGGTGTTTGCGAAGGTGAAACAGGCATTTCGTGGCCGAACCCGAGATTCAAAGACAACGGCGATGGAACTGTTTCAGACAACCTTACCGGGCTCATGTGGACGCAAAACGGAAACCTTCGTGGCTCGGGCGATTGGACAAACGCAATAAATTGGTGCGAAAATCTTGTGACAAATGGATATTCAGACTGGAGATTACCAAATATTAACGAGCTTGCAACGCTTGTAAACTACTCGCAAGCAAATGTTGCATTGTGGCTGACCTCATCAACCCCGTTCGGTGCCGTGATTGGTGGCTTCTATTGGTCGAGTTCCACGTGCGCTCCACACAACACCATCAGCGCATGGGACGTGTACTTCGCCACCGGCTACGTGGGCCACAACGCCAAGACCAACAGCTTCTTTGTTTGGCCTGTCCGTGCCGGACGTTGATTTAAAATGTAACCAAGTATGAAAAGTGGAAAGTTAAAAGTGGGAAAATTGGAAATTGGGAAAAATAATCCATGTTATGAAAGTATGAAATTGAAAACTGTAACCGAAAAATTTATTTGAAATTATTTTTATTATGCTGTAAAAAACCTAAGGAGTTATTATGTCTAAATTACTATTTATTATTACTATCTTTTTTATCTGCTGTTCTGTTAATATCGCTTTGGCCGTAAGAAGTCAACCTATAAAAACAGGACAGACTAATGTTTATTTAACCGGCGATGACGGCACTTATCAAACCGGTTATAAATGGAATACCGCAAATGGTCCTCGATTTGTTACTAACTCCGTTTCCGGTAGCGAAGTCGCTATCCTGGACAAATTGACCGGGCTTATTTGGACGCAAAACGCGAATATTGACGGGTGGAAAAACTGGGTAGCGGCGACTAACTATTGCGAAAATCTCATTTATGCCGGATACTCAGATTGGAGATTGCCAAACGTGCTTGAACTTAAATCGCTTATTGATTATGGCAGATATAATCCAAGTATTCCGAGTGGGCATCCGTTCACTGCTGTGCAGTCGCAATTCTATTGGTCGAGTTCCACGTACGCGTACTACACCGACTTCGCATGGCACATAGACTTATACGGCGGCTTCGTGTACAACCGCGACAAGACCGTCAGCAACTATGTTTGGCCTGTCCGTGCCGGGATTCGATGATTTGGTTATTTGATCATTTGAAAGGAATTAATAATACCTAAATCGAAAATATTTTTAAATATAACTTTATAAGCCGGACACGCGGTCGCGGGTCGTAGTTTAATTATTGTCTGTAAAAAAGGTAAAGATTATGAAATCAAAAATGTTAAAAAGGGCAGCAGTTTCTTTATTAGTAAGTTTTTGCGCGGTAAATATTTTTGCGGCAACGCTAACAACAGTTTTTTATTCCGCAAGTTCTGCGCCGCCAAACTCACCTGCGGGGGCAACGACTATCCAGGTAACCTGGTTAGATAGTTTTTTGTCGTCCGGACAGCCTTTGACAAACTTTGGCAGCGATGCGCTAATAGAATTGCGGGATTCCGAGAAACTGATAATAGGATTTCCGGATATTTTTTCGTCTTTATCAAGTCATATAATTGATGCTGATCTTTACCTGTACAATTCAATGGCGGATACAGTCGGCAATGATATTTCATGGACAGGGAATCTTGTGAATGCTTCATGGGAAGAAAGCACAGTCACCTGGAACTCCCATAACGCGGCTTTTGCAGCTACAACTGAAGATATCGGAACAGCCTTGTGTGATGATGAAGGATATAATGTTTTTGACATCACATCATTATTGGAAGATTATAATAGTAACACATCATCATATTACGGAGTATTAATAAGCGGTGGCGGCAACGGCGCCTTTTACATTTCTAAAGACAACGGAAGCGGTCAGGACACAAATCAGCAACCTTATATTATAGTAGTACATGACGATCTTGCTCCTTTTGTAGATATAACCAACGCAAATGTTACTGTTACTTATGATGTAGTAGATTACACAATCGGCGGCAGCAACAATGTGAACGCAGTCGGCGGAATGAGCTGGACAAATTCGCTTGGTGGCAGCGGAACTTTAGCAGTTGGTTCGCCTTGGTGGACAATCAGCGGAATATCACTTTCAGTCGGCACAAATGCAATAACAGTAACCGGCACAAATCTTTATGGAGAAGTTTCAAGCGACAGCGTTAATATATTTAAATATAATATTGATGGTAGCGGTGAGCAAAGCGGTTCTAAATATGGGCGGCGTAAGGCTGGTTTCCTTGTTGGCTGGGGCGATAACACATACGACGCGACAAATTGTCCTTCCGGTTTTGATTATGTTGCTGTTGCCGCGAGATGGAATTACTCGCTTGCTTTGCGGAATGATGGATCATTAATTGGCTGGGGCGGGGGCGGTTTTGGTCAGACAAATTGCCCGGCTGGCAACAATTATGTTGCGATTGGAGCGGGTTTATTTCACTCGCTTGCTTTGCGGAATGATGGTACGATAGTTGGTTGGGGCGATAATGCACAAGGTCAAATCAACTGCCCGGCAGGCAGTAATTATGTTGCGATTGCAGCTGGTGGAGCTCACTCGCTTGCTTTGCGGAATGATGGAACGATAGTTGGCTGGGGAGATAATTTGTTTGGTCAAAGAAATTGCCCGGCAGGCACTAATTACATCGCAGTTGCAGCTGGTGGATCTTACTCGCTTGCTTTGCGGAATGATGGAACACTTATAGCGTGGGGTCTCAACAATGTTGGTCAGACAAATTGTCCGGCAGGCAACAATTATGTTGCGATTTCTTGCGGGAAAAGTCACTCGCTTGCATTGCGGAATGATGGTACGATAGTTGGTTGGGGCTATAATGCACATGGTCAAACCAATTGCCCGGCAGGCACTAATTACATCGCAGTTGCAGGTGGTGATGGGCATTCGCTTGCTTTGCGTAATGATGGAACGATAGTTGGCTGGGGCCACAACGATTTTGGTCAAACCAACAGCCCAGCAGGTGTATATTTTCAAATCACTGCCGGGGACAATTTTTCACTTGCTATCAGAGAGAAACTATGGCCGTTTATTGATATCACTAATGATAACAGCACGGTAACCTGGGACATTTCTTCCGCGACAATCGGTGGAACTAATGAACCTGAAACCGATATTACTAATACAGTTGCAGGCGTAATGTGGTGGAGCAACACGTTTAACAATACTGGTGGAAACTTTGCAAAAGCGCAAAGCTGGACAATTAGCGATATTTCGCTTGGGGTTGGCACGAATGTTATCAAAGTTTACGGTTCAAATATTATCGGGTATGTTGGCTCTGATAGTGTAACAATAACGCGCGGCGGTGAAGGCACCGGAATTCCTTTTGTAGATATAACTAATGATAATGCAACTGTTACTTATGACGTAAATAGTTACACGATTGGTGGAACAAATAATAATCAGGTAGTCGGT
>QMOL01000190.1 GCA_003648225.1 Chlamydiota bacterium | reverse complement strand
GAAATAATCTTAACGGATTTAGAAGAATGGTTACTGGCAATACTCACGATGCTGTAGAAATTCTTTATGGACAGGCAGGTAATGCTCCCTGCGATATCCGTGTCGGTGATTATGCTGTTCTTCTCGGAATGCCGCGGTTAGGTGGATTTTTATCTCTTACTCTTAGAAATGAATACAATCAAATTACTTCCCGTACACTTGAATACGGCAAAACCGATTACCAGGATTTTGATGTGTCAACTGAACGACCTGACCCTACTGTTTTTGATGTCTGGAAAACGACTAAACGAACTACTTTTGGCGGGACTTTCAGAGAAGCACGGTCACGCAATCTTAAAAAAGTTATTAATAATACTGTCCTTAACCGGCCACTCGGCTCTTTAGAAGACCTGCTTAAAATCAGCTCGGGTAAAGAAAACGTTTACTACAACAGTAACGAAAAAGCCGCCGATGATTTCCTCAAAACTATCGGACCGGCTCTTACTATGGATATGATTCGACTTGACGCGGAAACAGAAGACGCATGGATAGGCAACGCAAATTCCTGGAATTCTACTTTGGGTACTGTCGCTAATTGTAATAAATCCGTTATTGCTTTAAATGGTAAAAAATGGGAACCTGAAATTTGGCGCGATAACACTTTGACCATCCTTTCCGGCAAACTGCGTGGTGAACAATTTAAAATTGCTGATAATAATCATACTTCTCTAAAAATAAAAGGGAGGTCAACTCAATCAAGAAAATTATTATCTGCTTCACGCGGAGATAAAGTTACCGTAGGTCCGCCATACAAAACACCGTTATTTTACACGCGAAGAGATAACAAAGAAGGAAAATGGGAATGGAAGAACACCGGTCTTAATCCTAACATCAATTATGACCTATATCTTTTCGGTTTGAATGATTCTATTAATACAACGGAATTCCTCGAAGAAAATCATAACGCTAAAATTACTGTTAAAGTCTGGAATTATAAATCAAAATCCTGGGACATACCTCCTAAAAAAAGCTATTCCTACGATAAAAATGATTCCGTTTACTTCGGAAGATTATCCAAAAATAATATCAGCGATAAAGGCGCAGTTAAAATCTCCGTCACTTCTCATAACTTGAATGACACAGAATGCAGCGGCACCGCATGGCTGGATTATATCTTACTTACGCCAATTGAACACCCGGGCAGAATTAATGTCAATACAGCTCCGGAACGCGTACTGGCAAGTTTACCCGGCATTGACGACAACATTGCGCGAAACATAACAAAAGGAATTTCCAAAAACGGGAAATCAATTCGACCTTATAAAAATATTTACGACCTGTTGGATATAAAAGGCATTACTCCGGGCTTGATGTGCAAAATCGCTAATTATATTACTACACGCACAGATACATATCGTATAAATATTACCGCTGAAATTCTGCAACCTTCCTGCGAAAAACCAAAAGAAGATAACATTCCCCCTTCCAAAATTATTTCTAAAAACAAAACAACTTTTCTCGTTGAAAGAATCCCTGAACCAAACAACAAATGCAAATTAAAACTTCTCGAAAGCATTGACTTAAGGTAAGCCTAATTAAAATCGGGAAAGAAAATAACATTACCTCAAAAACATTGAGCCCCTAAACGAAGTAGTGGAATATTGTCCTTTTTGTCCTTTTTGTTCCTTATTTTTGAATTAAATCCCCTCTTGTCGAAGACCGCCGAAGGAGGATTATTTCATTCGGCGAATTAGATATTGGATATTAATTAATTTTTTGATATAATATTCAGCCAGCGGAGAGATGCCGGAGTGGTCGAACGGGTCGGTTTCGAAAACCGATGTGCCTTCACGGGTACCCAGGGTTCGAATCCCTGTCTCTCCGCCATTTTATTAATAAGTTTTCGTGGTCGTAAGCTATATGCGGAAATTCCGCCGTGTTCAGGAATACTATCGCGTGAGGCGGCCAAACTCCCGGAGATGATATCCGTTTTTATCCACTGCGGAACGTGCTTGCCGTGCGGGTCTGTAAACGACCTGTCCCTTGCGCAGGCTGCCACCATGGTAACAAGTTTATTCGCGGTTCTCATCAATCGGTTGTTCCCGCGCGCTTGACATCCGCGTCAATTTTGCGATGAAGTTTTTTCAATTGCTGTTCTATGTTTAGTGAAATGGCCATTCTATTTAATTAGTTAATTATTAAATAACTGATTATTTATTATGGAGGGACGCTGTCCTCAGCGTCCTTTATTATTAATTGGTCATCGGGGACGATGACCCTCCAGCTTCGGTTATTAATTATTTAATACTCGGTTAATTAATTATTCAGTTAGTATTTGACTTTTAATTAAATTAGTGGTATAACAATTTTTGTAAGCTCCGTAGGCTGGAAACTTAAGCTCTCGCAAGAGGGTGTGAAGCCCAGATATGCCGGAGCTTACTTTTTATTTACCAGCCAGTGATCATAGTAATGTAAACCATTAACATCTTCCCTAACCAAAAGTTGTATTTCCTGTTTTTCATTATTAACTATTAAATCCGTTTTAAATTTATGCCAGGCTAAATTTTTTCTACCTTTCATTTCGGGTTCACTATTAATATGTTCTGATTTATTAAATATAGGATTAAGATATTTTATTAAATATAATTTAATTGGATTACTTCTTGTGCTTATGGCTTTCCTTATTCCGCGTTGCCAAAATATATCTTTCCTTTTTCAGGCTAAATTACCTTTGCTTTTTTTAAGGTTGCATAATTTTCTTTTACTTCTTTCCGAAGTTCCTTTATTGGTAATTCTTTTATTCTTTCAGGTACTGTTATTTTAATTCCATTACCTGCTTCCCTTTTAGCTTTCCACTCCGCAACCGACAATTTTTGTCGATTATTGTCAACCTTTTTTGTCGGTTGACTTCGCTTTGGGCTTCGCTTCCGGAATTATATCTCCGTTGGGATAGTATTTTACTTTCGCTTTCATAAGTTCGTCCTATTTAGTTATTTATTATGGAGGGACGCTGTCCTCAGCGTCCTTTATTATCAAATGGTCATCGGGGACGATGACCCTCCAGTTCCGTTAATCGGTTATTTAATACCCGGTTAATTCGGTTATTCAGTTCTTTCCCCGCCTTCGTAACTCGGTTCGTCAATGATCTGCACGCGAAACCTCTTGGCTTTGCCGTTTTTGATCATATCGTCAGGCGGCTGACGCTCGGATTCAATACGAAACGCGTGTGCCTCGGCATCTTCAGCTTTAACAACGACTTCAGTTCCATCAGGATATTTAATATATTTAACATTCCCTTTGGCCGATTTGGCTTTGGCCGGTGCGGATGGAGTCGCTCCGGCAGGTGTCGGGTTTGCAAGTTCCGCGTTGATTGCAGCTTCGATTTCCGCGTTGGTATTTTCCACGGTTACTGAAGTAATATTCAAAGCGAACGCTTTTTCAAGTAAATCTTTTTTTGTCATTTGAGTTTCCTCTTTTTTAATTAGTTAGTGGGAATATGGGAGCAGGAATCTTCATAATTCCCATGACTCCCATAACTCCCATTTTTAGCTTCTACGAAAGCAATACGCAGCAAAGCTTTTCTTCCTGGACTTTCACATCGTATTGAACATCAATGAGAATTTCCTGTCCCTGATGATCTGCACGGTCGCCCTGGATCACGCGGAACGTAATTCCGGTAGGTTTGTCCTTGAGGGTAGAGATAAATCTGCCCGCTCCGGCAGGAACGTCTGCGAGATCACCGAAAGCAATGCCTGCTCATCCGCGTTGGAAATGGAAATACCGCTGAACATTTGCGTTTTTGTGAATGTGTTAGTTGTTGTTGCGGCATACGTTAATGCTGCCATTAAGATTACTGCGAGGATGATCATTTTTTTCATCGTGTGCTCCTGGGTTTTTGTTAGTTATTCCTCCTTTTTAAAGGGAACAGGGGGATTTTTTAATCGTTGCGGATATTATAAAAGAAAATAGTGAACTGTTTTAGCCAATTTAGTTCACTAATGTATTTTTTCACTATTTTTGATATAATAAGGGAAACAACAAAGGGAATTATGACATGAATAAAAATAAACTTAAATATACTTATACAATGGATGACGGCTGGTATATTGGTAAATTAATCGAAAGACCGGATATAATGACCCAGGGAGAAACACTCGAAGAGTTAGAAGAAAATCTTCTTGATGCCTATGAAACAATAATTGATATAGAGAAAAAAGAGCTTGCCAAAATAAAGGTTGGTGCATGAAAAGAGGGAAGTTTATCAGATTATTGATTAAATCTAAATGCGTATTGTTAAGACATGGAAACCGGCACGATGTTTATATAAATAAATTGAACGGGAAAAAATCTGTTGTCCCGCGACATCCGGAAATAAAAGAATTGCTTGTTAAGGAAATTATGAAACAGCTTGAGATTTAATCTTATAGACATATCTCTTGCTGCATCTTAAATGTTCAATTATCTGCTGCACACTGTAACCGCTTTTCAATAGACGTTTTATGTTGTTTGCAATCAACGTTTTTTCCACAAACAACTTTGCTCTCGGGACAGGTTATTAATTTTTTCTCTGTGTAAATTCGTAAAATTTGTGTCTAAATACTCTCAACGGACTCGGTGTTAAGTTATTTCTTTCACTTTATCACAATTTTTGGTATCATACATTTATGATAGATTTTATAAATATAAATAAAAGATTCGGACCTCAAATAATCTTCGATAACACTTCTCTTCGCGTGAATAAAGGTGAATGCGTCGGTATAGTAGGTCCGAACGGTGCCGGAAAAACCACTCTTTTTAGATTAATTACCGGCGAAGAAGAACCCGATAAGGGCGATGTTATTTTTCCGAAAAATTCTACAATCGGTTATGTCCACCAACAACTTAATACTCATAATATTGATATTTCTTTGCTCGATTTTACATCAAATGCTGTTCCGCGATTAATTGCTGTAGAAGAAGAAATAGAAATTCTTCACCATAAGTTGGAAGCTGATAATCAAGATAATTTAGATAAAAACTTGCAGCAGCTCGGTCAGCTCCAAGAAGAGTTCGAACACCTCGACGGATACAGTTTGAAAAACAAAACTGAAGCCGCTCTAAGCGGTCTTGGATTTAAAGCGGATGATTTTCATAATAAATTCAGATCATTTAGCGGTGGTTGGCAGATGAGAGCCGAACTCGCCCGCGTACTTGTAGCGGAACCGGATATACTTTTACTTGACGAGCCGTCGAATTATCTTGATTTACCTGCGATAGAATGGCTTAAAAAGGCACTAAAAGAATATCACGGAACTGTTCTATTGATTTCTCACGACAGATATTTGCTTAACTCACTCGCGAACATCACCGTTGAAGTGCAGAACGGCAAATTAACGCGGTATCAAGGGAATTACGATTATTACATTAAAGAAAGAGAACAGCGGTATATAACCGCAATAGCGGCAAAGAAAAATCAGGATAGAAAGAAGGAAGAAATTGAACGATTTGTAAGAAAGTTCCGAGCTAAAAATACAAAAGCGTCGCAAGTTCAAAGCAGATTAAAACAGTTGGAAAAAATGGAAGATGTGCAGGCTCCGGATTCAAGTCCGAATTTATCAAAAATCAGGATTGCTGATCCTCCGCATTGCGGTTCACGCATTATTTCGTTAGAAAAGATTGGTTTAACCTATGATAATCAGCGCTGGATTTTTCGCGATGTTGATTTAGAGATTAATCGTGGCGATAAAATCGCTTTTGTAGGCTATAACGGAATGGGCAAAACCACTCTATTGAGAATCATTGCCGAACGACTCGCGCCGTCATCAGGAAAAAGACAACTTGGCCATAAAGTTATTATCGGTTATCAATCGCAGGAATTCGCGGAAACAATGCCGCCGGATCAATCCGCATTAAATGTTGTCAAAAACGCGAGTAACGGAAAAACAGAAAAAGACATCCGGGCGGCTCTCGGCAGTTTTGGCTTCAGCGGTGATGCGGTAAACAAAAGAATTGAATATTTAAGCGGCGGTGAAAAAATCCGTCTTGCTTTTGCACGCATATTTGTTAATCCACCTAACCTTCTTCTGCTTGACGAGCCGACAACACATCTTGACATAAACGGCCGGAAAGCGCTTGAAGAATCTTTAAAAAGATATAAAGGAACTGTTT
>QMOL01000189.1 GCA_003648225.1 Chlamydiota bacterium | reverse complement strand
GTATCGCCTGCACCGCAAGTATCGGCAACTTCAACTTGATGAGCACCAACAGAATAAATTATTTTACCATTTTTGAGACAAACCATTCCCTCTTTACCGCGCGTATGCAAGACATAAGTGCCGCGCATAGAACGTGAAATTGAACGAGCATCCAAATTGGTCATTGCGATCTCAGCATCGTTAGGCGTAACAATAGATAACGACTTTAATTTATAATAGGTTGGTCGCTTGGGATCAAGAATTGTAATAATGTTCTTTTTCTTAGCGAATGCTGCAATGTGGTTGATAATATTATCATTAAGTGTCCCCTTGTTATAATCCGAAAAAACGATTAACTTTATGCTGTGACGGTTAATAATATCTTTGATGGATTTAATAATTTGCTGCTCTTGTTTTTTATTTGGAGAAAATACCTCTTCACGATCAATACGGCAAATTTGTTGATTGTGAGCCCAGACGCGTGTCTTGACAGGAAATGAATGATTTTCTAAGTTAAGAACGTAGGTTTTTAATTTTCTATTAATTTTTAGTTCTCTAGCACGCGCATTGACCAGCTCCCTGTTTTTAGCTGTACCGAGCGAAAATAATACACATTTTGTTTTAGTTGCAATTTGAAAAGCCACATTTCCCGCGCCGCCAATCTCCCAAACTTCATTTTGCAAATTACAAACGGGAACAGGTGCTTCTGGACTTAACCGATTAACCTTACAGAAATAATGAACATCAATTATTGCATCACCGATTACTAGGATCATTACCCCTCCTGAATTATTTTGAATATATCGGTTACTGAAACTCTCATAGGCGAATCAATTTTTGGAATAAAATAAATCGCATTAGCATATGGTTCGCCTGGGACTGGGCGCTTATCTTTGAGTTCGTCCGAATGAAACAAGTAGAGCGCGCTGGTTTTGCCAAATTTATATGGAAAAATATTTAATTTAAAATCTTTTATCCATTCGTGTTCTGTTTTGCCATGAAAAACGTGGACTTCTTTGACACCCTTAATATTTGACAATATGTATTTACGTTCCTCAGCCGTCAACGGAACGCAGCCCTTCTTTTGGCGAACGTATTCGTCGTCGTTAATTAAAATTATTAAATAATCGCATTTTTTAACACATTGCTGAATCGCCCAAATATGACCCGAATGAATTAAAGTAAAACAGCCAGCTTTAATGCCGACGATCATAGTTTTTGCTCCATTTGTTCCATCTTATAAAGCCAACAAAATTTACCCCCATCAGAACAAAGGACAATACAAACAACGGAACATTATTCATGAGCTGGCTTTGATATAGGTAAGCTCCATTGGCCAAAAAATTGCACGCCAACCCTGCTTTTACGTTGCCGCGCGCAATGAGAATCGCACCAGCCAAAAATAATGCGTTGCCTATCCAACCGATGTCCATTTTTCGGGTGCCTGACTAGAGATAATCCTAATACTATCCTCTGGCTTATCGTAGGTCGATGCCTCGAAAAAGGCGTTATAAGATTCTAATCCAGTAAACCGATGCGGCGTTCTAACCGGCACGAAAATGCGAGCATAATCGCGGTTTTTAATGTTTAGTTCATTATAGGGTTCCAAAACAAAAAGTTTCGGCTGTTGTTTAAGAACGTTGTGTAAGTCTTCCTCGGTATAATTTTCTGGAAGTTGATCCCACAATTCTACCAACACTTTACCCGCGTGAGCAAGGAACATTTCCTCTTTTTCTTTGTGAAAATGGATGCTGCATCTGGCACCCTGTTCGACCACTAATAGTTTAGCGCAAAACTTATCATTGAAATAATGAACCTCAAAGCCCCAGGCTTTGTTGACGCGCTTTTTCTCTGGGAAAAATTGATTCATATGTCCTCCCCAAATTTTCTGATAAACACATCGCCATTGATTAGCGCTTTCTTATCCTCGTATTCCGCCGCCACTCGGCGATAGAATTCGTGCTCAACACAAGATAAGATACCCATAACTTTATTAATATTCGCGTAAGAAAGCGGCTGATCATATAAAATCAACTCATATAAGAAACGCGAAATGCAATAATTCGCAACGCCTTCAAGTTTTTGTTTTAGGTTAATATCAGTATGAATTTTGACTACTAAATCTCTAATATAATTATCGAGTCGTTTCCGTAAGTCCTCGTCAATGTAGGGCATTGCATCTCCTTTCTATAGGTGATTTCGACCAATTAACAGACCTTTTATAATTTTCTGCACTTTTTACCAATTTCTTGCAACCTTGATAAATTTTGCCTGCTGCTCGATTTCTACCAATCTAATCTTATTATGTTCAATCACTTTGTCTATATTTTTAAGTTTAGCCTCAAGAACTTTGTGATTTTTACTGGCGTCGCGCACGCCATTTGGTCCGCCTTTGGGGTGCCACAAATGTATAACGCTCATATCTTTACTGCGAGAATAATTGAAACGGCAACCAATATGTTTTAAAGCATGCATAACCCAATCTTCATCTCTTCCCCAACCACCGAGAAAATCCATATCGTGTCCGCCAATTTGATAAATTTTTTCTTTTTTGACGGCATAAGACCACATTTCTTTATCGCGATTGTTTTTAACTGGAATACGAAGATTTTCATACCATTTAAGTGCGTTATATTCGCCTTGTAAAATTAGTTTTTGGATGATTGCGTTGGCTTGTGGTCCAGGAATTCCGCCGGTTGTTGAATCATACACCATGGCGCGAACAACCATCTGATCGTCGTCTACGAAGAATGGTTCAATAGCACCATTGATGAAATTATTATTTACAACGTGGTCGCCGTCAATGTAAATCAGAATATCGCCTCGTGCTAAAACTGTGCCGTAATTACGTGGCAAAGATGGATTAACCCAACCGCCCCAATCAAAGCGAACATAGCTAATTTTTAAGTGAGTAGCGGTCATGTAGTCAAGAATATATTCGCGCGTCTTATCTGTTGACCCGCCGTCAATTATTAGAAGTTCCCAATTAAATGAGCAAGTCCAAAAATTTCTTTCTAAAGTTAATAAAACATATGGAAGATGCTTTAATTTGTTAAAAACTGGCAAAATTACCGTCGCCATTATGGGGCGTTGCCGATTACCCATATCACTTTTCCCCATATGTCTTTTTCTTTAATCGGTCCGAAGTCACGAGAATCATATGAAATGGGCTTGTTATCGCCTATGACCCAGAACTGATTTTTCCCCAATTTGATGATTTTCGCACAGCCTGGTTCAAATTCGAGCGCATTGTATGGCTCCTGAAAATGATGCCATGTTTTATTTAAGATGCTGATTCCCCGCGGAGTGATCCACACTGTTTCACCCGGCAACCCAACAACCCTCTTACAGAACAATTCTCCCTCATGAAAGAAACAAACAACATCTCTTCGATGAACATTTTTTGTCAAATAAACCAAACAACAATCACCATGTTTAAGTGATGGAAACATCGAGCTCCCATCAATAAAACAAACCCTAATCTTGAAAAAGAAAAACAAGGCAAACGCTAAAAATGTTGATGCTAATACCAGTTTTACAATACGCATAGCTTATCAACCTCTTTGATTAATTTTCGTCCATCTGTAAGCCGCCCAGGATGAAACAGGGCAACGCTTGTCCGCATTCCATCTGCCCAATATTGATTAATCAATTGTAATTCATGAAATATAATAATATTTGGTACGTTCCACAAAAATGCGATATACCCTAAAATTCCATCAGGAGCAATAACTAATTTAGCCCCCAAAATGAATTTAATAGCCTCAGCCAAGCAAATCTTTCCGCTTAAATTGGAAATTTTGAGATGATTCGGCTCATCGATTTTATTCGCCCCGACCAATAAAACATGTGTATTATAATAATCGGCTATTAGTTGCGCTACTTTTAAATCAATACCGCGCGTTCCCATTCCTCCATCAGTAACAATCACAACATTGTCATTATTTGCGGGACGCGTAAATAAAGGAGGAATAGGTGCTACTAGAGCATCGACTTTTGTGGTTAACCCTAACGCTGTATTATAAACTTGTCTCGGAACAACCTGCCAAAAAGCACCGTGCGGATAAAATGCAATATGATGGTTAAACTTACGTCCAATTTTATAAAAATACTTGGCGATTAACCCCCAAAACTCATGTAGGGGTTCTTTATATTTTAATAATTTATCACTTTCCAAATGGACATAATCAATTGTCGCCGTTCTCGGAAGGGCGACTTCTAAATTGAGTAATTTCGCAGCTAAAATGGCAGAATCACCCAATCCGCCAGAACCAACAATTTTTATTGTATCCGCCATGTGTGTCCCCACTCCTTGATGACTTGATAATAGTTTTGGTCAAAATCGCACAATTCTACGGGGAGTCTTCCTCTATACCGTTCCAATGGTGCGTCTTGTCCCTCGGCAAAACCTTTTCCACGATATTGAGGAAGCTTCTGATTATTTTGATAAGCCAATTGAGGATCGCGTGGGTAAACCAAATAGCAGTTATTAAACCACATAGTTAAGTTTAATCTATTAAATGAAAGCACTTTTAACTTAATCAGATCTGGATGCTTTACCCAGCACAAATGATATACCCTCCTCTCATTAAAAACAACAGAACGATCTTTAGTAATATCTTTTCCGTCAACGAAGAAGTGGTTTGTATTTCCAAAAGTTGCGCCCCTCTTATAACGCATAAACCGCCCTTCGTGAGAGGCTTTAAATGCAAAATCGAGAGAATACGCAAACTGCCATTCAGTAATAACGGCGTGCATCAATTTATCGTTTTTTTTGAATTGTTCTTTAATATACAAAAAGTAATCAGGATCATAGAACTCATCAACGTCCAAAATAAAGATCAAATCCCCATCCTCGATGTCGGCGTGTTTTAACATATAGCGTTTATTAATCCCTTCAGCCTCCTCGCGTGAACGGGCGCTGCTGATATCGCATGGCGGAAGAAGCTTGATTTTTTCTTTTTCGTCATAGCGAGAAATAAATCGCCTAATAAATTTACCCGTATCATCTGGGGGTGGCTTAGGGAACGGAGATAGCCAATTCTCAGTAATAACTATTTGGTCAACTAATGGATAGATCCATCTTAATGCTCGTAAAACGAAACCTTCTTCTAAGTAAACTTGACATAACGCTATAGTTCTCATCGTCGCCTCCTGTGCCAACTTTTAATCTTTTCGCGTTCAGCATGAAAGAGATGCACCATATAAGTTTGTCCCGTTACCCAGATCTCCTTCAAGTGCGGCTCCCTATTAAATAGTTTCGACAACCAAGTGTCTTCTTTATAATATTGTCTGAGAGAGGGGAAAATACAT
Source organism: Chlamydiota bacterium (assembly GCA_003648225.1). GTDB lineage: Bacteria > Auribacterota > UBA3054 > UBA3054 > B51-G9 > B51-G9. Next base: position 847 of record QMOL01000189.1, on the reverse strand, counting down.
TTACCATTTTCAATCAAACCATAATATCCGCCGATTTTTATAAATAATTCACGCGATAATGCCTGACAGTCGCCACAACAAGCCTTAGTATGCCATTGCAAAGATGGAGCTAATTGATATGCATCCTCAATTGTGCTAATTTTTATAAATTGCTCAAAAGAAGTATTTTTGCGCTGGCATAATACTAACACATTTTCGTCCAAATTTTTGACAATTGTTTCAACAAAATTCGGCGCGTAAACATTATCGGAATTAAGGTGACATAAAAATGGCGAATTTCCCATCAATGAGCCGAGATTTCTAATATATGATGGTGCCCAATCCTTTCCTTGTAAATGTTCGTTTAATCTGATATAAACAAAATTTGAGGGAAATCTCCTAATTTTAAATGATTCGTCACCACAATCAAGAAAATATAATAAAAAGTTTTTATTTGTTTGATTGAAAATGCTATCTAAAAACAAACTAATACGTTTCTGCTCAAGTGGTTCATCTAATGCAGCAAAAGCAATTAAATCGATCTTAGCCATTATTCAGAGGCATGATCAACCTTACGGTCCCACATGATTAGATTGCAGCTTAGTCTTGCTATATTATTTTTGTGATGAAGACGTTGTTTGTTATATTCGCGAATCTTAATAGCGCGCCGTCCAATTTCTTCCAAATCGCGCTTTTCATCAAGTTGTCCCATACGGATGGCATATTCTAAATCCCAAATTTTGCCGTTGATTTCGTAAATTTTCGCGATTTCAGCCTTGATTTTTTCACGGGTAGCGTCATCAAACTGGTCAAGCTGCTTCTTAACCTCGGCGCTGAAAATGGCGAATTGCTCAACCATAGCATTATC
>QMOL01000188.1 GCA_003648225.1 Chlamydiota bacterium | reverse complement strand
TGCAGAGGAATGCTGATTGTCATCGGTGTTAAACTCAGATAAGAATAATCCTGAATTAACGGCCAGACAAATGCTCCGCCGCCGTGAAGACATCTGCTTGACATTCCTCGCCGAACTTTACCGTAAATTACGAGTATCTGGTCAGAAGGGCATCGTCTGTACCTTTTAGCGAGAAAGATGATGAACGAAACACTAATTATGATTAGTGCCACTACGGCTAATACATATAAACTTCCATTTCCCATGATATTCTCCTTTTTAAATTATTAAATTTTATTACAACACTTTTCTTACTACTAAAACATTTCCACTGATAACATTTATCACTTTAACATTCTCACCGGTTTTTATTTTTTCTTTATTCGCTGATACCGCGTTAAATATTTTCAAACTCTCCTGAACAACAACCTGTACTTTCCCGGTTCCATCAGCAGGAATATTGAGATAAACTGTTCCATCAGCACCGATTGCGTTTTTAATATTTAAAGTTCCATCGGATTGAAGTTTCTTCATTCCCATAAAAATTTTCGCTACAAGCCACATCGTAAATACACCCGCAATCAATCCTCCGCCAACAGCAATTGCCGGAGTTAAATTACTCTGCCGCGACATCGCTAACCCGACTAATCCGAACATCATAAAGAAACCGGTTATTCCATGTAAAGAGAAAATATGAAAACTTGCCATACTGTCGATATGCCCAATATCGGAAGCGTCAACATCGATGTCGCCATCAATATCAACATCAACTTCACCGTCAAAATCACCATCGACATCTGAATCGGCATCACCGCCGATGAAGAAAAGAACTGTTCTAATCAAAAACAAAGTACTTCCGATAACCGCGCATATCAGAAAGATTTTTTCTATTCCGTTTAGACTTTCAAAAAAAGCTGTCATGATTTTCTCTCCGTTTTATTTTATATTAATGACTACAATAGAAAACTAAGTTTGTGAAATTCGTGTCTTATTTCAGTTCTTCCTGATTTTCACCGCTGTCCCGTAAGCAAACAATTCCGCTGCACCTTTCATAACCGAGCTTGTAGTAAATCGCACTGCAACAATTGCGTCCGCATTTTTTTCTTCAGCCTCATCTACCATTCTGTCGAGAGCCTGTTCACGTGATTCAGCGATCATTTTTGTATATTCGTGTATTTCACCGCCGACTATATTTTTAAATACTGCCATTATATCTTTCCCGATTGCGCGGGCGCGGATTGTGTTTCCGCGGACAAGTCCTATTACTTCAGTTATTTCGTATCCGGGAATTGAGTCTGTTGTTACAATTATCATCGAATTACCTCCTTATATTTATCGTGTTTTTTTAATTTTAAACGACCGCGAAGAACACCGCTGAATAAAAGCCCGAACCCGATTACTAAGGCAGCCATCCCGATTCTATAAACGGCATTGATATCCGGCTGAGTAATTAATTCATAAATCCCGTAACCAAGAACAAGCGCGACACCGATACAGGATAGAACCCACCCGGTTGCACGTTCAAGTTTATTATAAACGCCGGCAGAGAATTCCTTTTGCAGCGAATCTTCAAATTCAGGGAGACCAATTGATTGAAACGAATCAACAACATTTTTCTGTGCGTCAAGTTCAGCCTGAACCTCGGGATATTTTTCTTTGAGTTCATTCATAATTTTTTCCTCTTCAGAAGTTGCGGTTCCGTCAAGTACTTTACAAATAAGATTTTTAGTGTTATCGTCCATAGCTTTCACTTATATTACAACAATATTTTATTTTTATTCATTTCAATAATTCCGCGAGCCTTTTTCTACCGTTGAAGAGGCGTGACATAACTGTTCCAACAGGCACACCGGTCACTTCAGCGATTTCTCCGTATGACAGATTTTCGAAATGGAAAAGGAAGATCGTTTCTTTTTGTGTCTCAGGCAGCTTTGTCATAGCGTTTTTAATTGAAGCCGCAAGTTCATTTTCCTCAATAATTTCGTATGGTTGTTTCGTATTAGAGGGAATCCTTTCCAACACTATGTAGTCATCTTTCACACCCGGACTTTCCGCGCGTCGTTTTTTCTTTTTCAATTCATTAAAACAAGTATTACGAACAATTCTTAATAACCACGGAAGGAAAGGTTTGGTCATGTCAAAAGTTGTTATCGCACGAAATGCTTTTACAAAAGATTCCTGTGCTATGTCCATAGCATCATGATGATTATGAAATATGCTTAACGCGTAATAATACGCGCGATCATTATAACAAGAGACGAGATGATTAAAAGCAGCATAATCTCCATTGCGGCATTTATCAAGAATAATTTTTTCTTTATGCGATTCCATTACGAATATTGTATCAATTTATTGAAAAAAAAGAAAGAATTGCAATCAATACAAATATTCGTTATAATTAAATTAATATTAAATTTAATCACGGAAATAAAATGTCAAATAATACTGAAAAAAAACAGGGGCTCGGTACTATCGCTCTGCACGGCGGACACGAAATCGACCCGACAGGTTCGCGTGCGGTTCCTATTTATCAAACAACATCTTATGTTTTTAACGATACCGACCACGCGGCAAAACTTTTCGCTCTTGAAGAAACAGGAAATATTTATACAAGATTAATGAACCCGACAACCGATGTTCTTGAAAAAAGAATCGCAATGATGGAAAGCGGCCTAGCCGCGTTAGCGGTTTCATCAGGAATGTCAGCAATTTCTCTGGCAATAATGAATATTGCTTCCCAGGGCGATCATATAGTTTCATCGTCACAGCTTTACGGCGGCACAGCAACACTTTTTACACACACTTTTAAAAAAATCGGGATTGAGGTTACCTTTGTTGACCCTACAAATCCTGAAAATTTCAAATCCGCAATTAAAGAAAATACTAAAGCCGTTTTTATTGAAACTATCGGTAATCCACTTGTTTTGGTTACCGATATTGAAGCAATATCCGCAGTTGCTCATTCAGCGGGAATTCCATTAATTATCGACAACACTTTTGCAACTCCATATCTATGCCGTCCGATTGAGCACGACGCTGACATTGTTGTTCATTCATGCACAAAATACATTGGCGGGCATGGCACATCGATTGGCGGAATAATAGTAGATTCGGGGGAATTCGACTGGACAACCGACAAATTTTGTTGTTTGAACAAACCTGACCCGAGTTATCACGGATTGGTTTATACAGACGCGTGTGGTGAAGCTGCTTATATTTCAAAGGCACGGGTTACATTATTAAGAGACCTCGGCCCATGCTTAAGTCCGTTTAACGCTTTTCTGTTTTTACAGGGAATTGAAACTCTGCATTTGCGGATGAAGCGTCATTCGGAAAACGCTTTAGCTGTCGCAAAATTTCTTGAAAATCATCCTCGGGTTTCCTGGGTTTCTTATCCAGGATTGAAATCAAGCGAATCTTATACATTAGCGAAAAAATACCTGCCGAAAGGTGCTTCGGGAATGATGGGCTTCGGAATTAAAGGCGGAAAAGAAGCAGGAATTAAATTCATTAATTCTCTCAAACTTATTTCTCACCTCGCAAATGTGGGCGACGCGAAAACTCTCGCTATTCATCCGGCATCAACTACTCATCAGCAATTAACTGAAGAAGAGCAGGCAGCATGCGGAGTAACACCGGATTTTATCAGATTATCGGTTGGAATTGAGGACGTTGAGGATATTATTTCTGATTTGGAACAGGCGATTGGATAATCCGCCCTCAGCAAGAGCGGCTACAGAAGACGACAGTATAAGATAACATTTGTTTACAGATTTCATGTATTAAACTCACTACTGTCCTATAAAAAGCACAATTTATTTAATGATTTTGTCAGAAAAGTTATGTATTAATTTATTGCTACATCTTTAGCCATAATTTTTTATTACTTAGCTTTTTTAAGTTAATATATTTGACAAAATCATTTATGACAAAATCATTTTAAAGTCTATGAGATATCAGTATATTATAATTTTAATTCCGGAGGGAATATGTATTTCAAAAAGCTCTTTTTGCTGCCGATTTTGTTACTCTCGTTACTTCTCTCATCAACATTCGCGGATACAAATAAAGTCAACAAAATAATGAGCTTTTCGTTTGATGATGTATCATGGTGTTCCAGAGCATACAACAATTTCGGCAATTCATTTTTTAATGAAATCTTCCAATCCAAAAGCAATATTTTCGTTTCTCCTGTCAGCATTGCTCTCGCACTCGCAATGACTTATAACGGCGCGGAAGGCAAAACTAAAGAAGAGATGGCATCTGTATTAAACATTTCCGGAATTAAGCTTTCGTCATTTAATAAGGCGAACGAAGAATTAATTAAGCAATTAGCACCTGATAATGATTCTTTAAAATTATCAATTGCTAATTCTTTATGGGCAAAGGAAAATGAACCTTTTAAAAAGCCGTTTTTAAATATCGCGCGGAAATTTTATAACGCGGAAATTGCAAATGTAAATTTTCTCAACCCGAAAACCGTTCCGAGAATTAATAACTGGGTAGAAAGTAAAACAGAAAATAAAATTAAAAATTTGTTAAATAGTGGGGATGTTAATAAAGACACCGTACTTGTTTTAATAAATGCGATATACTTTAAAGATAAATGGCAAAAGCCCTTTACGAAACGCCTTACAAAGAAAAGAAATTTCTATCTCACAAACGGGAAAACTAATGAAGTTCCAACGATGTCAAACAAGGACGATTATCTCTATTTAGAAACTCCGGACTATCAGGCAATTCAACTGCCATATAGTGAAAACAGATTACGGATGGTAATTTTTCTTCCGTCGAAAAACAATTCGTTAGAAACATTTATTAAAAAGTTTACGAAAGAAGAGTGGAGTTATATACTTAAAAAATTCAAAATTAAAAACGGAACCGTTTTATTACCGAAATTCAAACTCGACTATAAAATCGAACTTGGAAAAATTCTCTCTGAAATGGGAATGCCAATCGCTTTTGATAAACATAAAGCTAATTTCCGGAAAATGTGTATTCTAAAACCAAATGAAAATCTCTTCATTGATAAAATTATACATAAAACTTTTGTTGATGTTGATGAATTGGGAACTGAAGCATCAGCGGCAACTTTCGTTGTAATAAACCAAATTACCTGCATGCCGCCAAGTCAATCATTTAAAATGGATATAAACCGTCCGTTCTTTTTTACGATTTATGACAATAAAAGCAAAGCGGTATTATTTATGGGAACAATAGTTGAACCTTGATTTGGATTATTTGAGAAAAGATTTTGCCACAAAGACACTAAGTTTTTTCAATCGTCATTTTTTGTTGATTGCAATCAACAATTTCAGGAGATACCCGATTTTTTATTATCCGCCTAAGAAACATTGATCAAAATATGAAAATATATTGTAGCCCTCAAATCCTTGGGGAATACACAATTCTTTTGTAGCCGCTGCCGATGGCTGCGGAGAATTCCGACCTCAGCGAGGTCGGCTACAGAATACATAATATTCGAAATAAAAAAATGTCGCGTGTAGCTTACTCCAAAGCGCATCTTCGACCTGCTGTGCGAACAAGGAAAATACTTAATTGTGTGAAAATTAACGTTTGCAACTTTGCGGACAAGGATATCCGCGCTGTGTAAATAAAAAATCGGGTGTCTCCTGGTAATATTTGTAGCATCAAAATAGAAATAATAATTATATTTAAGCCTATGTGGTTCTTATGTTTCTTATGTGGTTAAAAAATTATTAACTAATAACCATCCCCGCTTTTTGCGCCGGTTATTATTGCAACACCGGAACTCGCACCAAGTACATCCGCACCTGCATTAACCATTGCGACAGCGTCATCCCAGCAGCGAATTCCTCCTGCGGCTTTAACTTTTATTCTTCCCGCGGCGAGCTCGTACATTCTTTTTATAATCGGAACAGTTGCCCCCGGACCGTTAAATCCCGAAGCGGTTTTTATATAATCCATTCCGGCTTCGATTGAAAGTTCAACCGCTTTCTGCAATTCTTCATCAGTTAAAATAGAGGTTTCAAGAATAACTTTTGTGATTTTACCGTTTGCGGCTTTAACTACCACGGAAAGATCATCACGGAATTCGTCAAACATACCTGAGCGCAGATAACCGATTTTACAGACGACATCAATTTCTTCAACTCCTTTGGAAACTAGGTCGGCAACTTCA
>QMOL01000187.1 GCA_003648225.1 Chlamydiota bacterium | reverse complement strand
CTTTAATAATAATTTTTATCTCTTGTTTTGCGCTTTGCGCGCAAAGTAAAGTTTTGACTTACAAAGATGTAATATCAAAAACTTATGATTTATCCGGCCTTGCCGAACTCCCGGAAAAAGGAGAAAAAGGCGCGCTGTTCTCTTCTTATGACAGAGAAAGCAGATATGACGAAAAAACAGATTCTTATCTTAGATGGAGAGCTAATGATGACGGCAGGGGCTGTGTAAGAAAAGAAGGCAACAACGTTACTGTTATGGCTGATATAAAAGGCGCAGGCGTTATTTGGAGAATGTGGTCGGCATCAACCGGTGAGGGGAAAGTCAAGATTTATCTTGATGGAAAACTTGTTGTTGATTTGCCGTGGAAAGATTATTTCAACAGAAAGGTCGCTCCGTTTAACAGAAAAGGATTGGTTTATACCGCGGCAAAAGGATTTAACAATTACACCCCTATTTCGTTTCAGAAATCGTGTAAAATAATTACAGAAGCGAAAACTGACGGCAACAGAACAAATGTATGGGGTAAATATTTTCATTTTAATTATACGATTTTTCCTGAAGGAACAAAAATCCAAACTTTTAAAATGGAGCTTTCACCGGAAGAAAATAAAGCGTTGGATAAAGCGAATGAAATTATGACAGCCGGTCTTGGGAAAAATCCCGTTACTTATGAAAACGCGAAGAAAAAAATTCTTTCCTGGAAGATTCCCGCGGGAGAAAGTAAATCTTTTGTTATTACCGGCCGGCAGGCAATAACGGCTTTAAAAGTACAAATACCGGAAAATAATAATTACAATATTTTATTAAAGCGACTATTTCTAAGCATAAACTGGGATGGTGAAAAACAACCCGCTGTTTGGTCGCCAATTGGAGATTTCTTCGGTACCGCGCCGGGCATTAATGAGTATAAATCATTAGTAATGGGGATGACTGAAATCAGTAGTCAGTGGTCAGTGGTCAGTGGTCAGGTTAATCCCCCTTTAAAGAAGGGGGACAGCAAAGCACCAAGCACGAAGAACCAAGTACCAAGTACAAATGCATTTGAATTTTATTCTTATTGGTATATGCCGTTTGAGAAGAGTGCGGAAATCACAATAAAGAATGAAACTGATAAAGAACAGCAAATAACTTTAGTTGTTGAACATGCTCCTTTAAAATCCTCAATTACAGATTTTGGTTATTTTCACGCGAAATGGCATCATAATCTTGAAACCGATCCTAAACGTCCACTCGACTGGCTGATTTTGAAAACCAAGGGTCGGGGCAGATTTGTCGGGTTCGCTTTGCATATTTGGAATCCGGGAGGATGGTGGTGGGGCGAAGGCGATGAAAAGTTTTTTGTTGACGGTGAAAAGTTTCCTTCTACTTACGGCACAGGTTCGGAAGATTATTTTGGATATGCCTGGTGCAATCCCACTGAATTCTCCAAAGCGTTTCACAGTCAGCCGATTAATCCGAACAACAAAGGACACATTTCAAATAATCGGTGGCAGATTGGTGATAACATCCCGTTTCAAAAATCATTTGAAGCCGATATCGAAAAATATTATAAAAATGACCGACCTACTTTGTTTTATTGTACCGCTTACTGGTATCTTTCAAAAAATGGAATTGATTATCTCAACGAACTTCCAACAAGTAAAGTGCCGATAAAATATCCGGTATATATTGCTCATCATGTGGAAGGTGCTATTGAATTTGAAAATAACAAAAATATAAAAATCACTGCGGGGAATGCTTTGGTTAAAAATATGAGTTATTCCAGTGTTCGATGGAGTGGTAACGAAGATCTTTTATGGCAAGGAGCGAAACCGGGGGATTTCCTTGAGGTTGAATTTAATTATCCTGAAGAAGTTGAAAAAAATCTCATTGCTCAAATAGCAAAAAATAACGATATGGCAATAATTCAATTTTACCTGAATGGGGAAAAAGCAGGGGAAGAATTTGATTGCTACAGACCAAGAGTTACGGTAACCCATCCTATCGATTTTGGGAAAGTCAAATTAAAAAAAGGAGAAAATATTTTGAAAGTTAAAATTATAGGTGCAAATCCAAAAGCAAAAAAATTATATAATGTCGGACTTGATTACTTTAAATTCGAATAACAACATAAAATTATGAAAAAAAATATCTTGACAATACTATTTCTTCTGTTCTTTGTATTCCAGGCGGAAAGCAAATCGTTGACTTACACAGACATCGTCTCTAAAATTTATGATTTTCCCGCTTTGGCTAATCTTCCCGAAAAAGGGGAGGAAGGAGCACTTTTCTCATCGTATGACAGAAAAAGTAAGTATGATGAAAAGACCGATTCTTATATAAATTGGGAGGCCAATGGTGATAATGCCGGAATTATCAGGCAAGAAAGCAACAAATTAGTTTTCGTTGACATAAAAGGTCCCGGCGTCATTTGGAGAATGTGGTCGGCAATGGTTGGGGATGGAAAAGTTCAAATATATCTTGACGGGGAGCTTGTTTGCGATTTACCGTTTAAAGATTATTTCAACGGAAAAATCGCTCCGTTTAACAGAAAAGGTTTGGTGTATGAAGCGGCAAAAGGGTGGAATAATTACACGCCGATATCATTCCAGAAATCATGTAAAATAACAGCTGACCCGAAATGGGGTGCTTATTATCATTTTAATTATACGGTTTTTCCGAAAGAGACGAAGATTCAAACTTTTAAAATGAAATTTTCACCGGAAGAAATGAAGGCGCTTGATAAAGCGAATGAAAAAATGACGGTTGGTCTCGGTAAAAACCCTGTTGTTTATAAAAGTGAGAGAATGGAATCCCTTAATTGGACAATTCCTGCCGGAAAATCTAAATCGTTAATTATTACCGGTAAACGCGCGATAACTTCTTTAAAAGTCCAAGTCCCCAAACATAAAAATTATAATGATTTACTTCGCCAATTGACTTTAAGCATTAATTGGGATAATCAAAAAGAACCGGCTGTCTGGTCTCCGCTCGGTGATTTTTTTGGTACCGCACCGGGAATTAATTTATATAAATCGCTTGTAATGGGGATGGAGAAGTTAAACAATCAATACTCAACAAGAAATTCTCAATTTCAAAGTGAAGAAATCCCCCTGATTCCCCCTTTAAAAAAGGGGGACTTAATCCACCAATCCAATAATCCTGATAAAATATCCAACAATCCAAGCTTTTTTCAATTTTATTCTTATTGGTACATGCCGTTTAAGAAAAGAGCGGAAATAACTATTAAAAATGAAAGTGATAAGCCACAGAAAATTTCTTTATTAGTAAAACACACACCTGTGAAAACTTCATTTGATAAGCTTGGATATTTTCACGCTAAATGGCATAGAGATTTGGAAACTAATACGAAGCGTCCAATTGACTGGAAAATCATGGAAGCAAAGGGCAGTGGACGATTCGTGGGCGTGGCGCTGCATATTTGGAATGCACGAGGAGGATGGTGGGGCGAAGGTGATGAAAAGTTTTTTGTTGACGGTGAAAAATTCCCTTCAACTATCGGTACCGGCTCAGAAGATTATTTCGGTTACGCGTGGTGCGATCCGGAGGTGTTTGTCAAAGCGCTTCATTCACAGCCGACAAATAAAAATAATCGTGGTCAGGTTTCCGTAAGCAGGTGGCATATAGGAGATAACATCCCGTTCCACACTTCATTTGAAGCGGATATAGAAAAATATTTTCCAAACTCAAGAGAAACTTTTTATGATTGTGTCGCTTATTGGTATTTATCAAACGGCGGAACAGACAATATAAAAGAAACGCCATTGAAAAACAGACTGGGATATTACACGGGGCTTTTTATTTACAATGAAAAAAACGCGTTTGAAGCGGAATTATATAAAAAAATCAAAAAATCTAACGGCAAACTTTCCGTGCAGAATATGTGGGGCTTCGGAAGTAAGTGGAGTAATGATTCTCAGCTTTGGTGGACGCGCGCAAAACCGGGAGATTACATCGAATTTGAAATTTATTCTCCAAAAAGTGAAGAAAAAAATCTCGTTGCTCAATTTACTAAAGCGAAGGATTACGGTATAATTCAGCTTTATTTCAATGGCAAGCAAGTTGGTGATGAAATTGATTGTTATAGCCGAAAAGTAATTCCGTCAGGCAAGATTAATTTTGGAAAAGTAAGAGTTAAGAAAGGGGAAAATATTTTTAAAATTAAAATCATCGGCGCTAATCCTAAAGCAATAAAATCGTATATGGTTGGACTTGACTATTTAAAATTCGAATAATCAGAATTGGCAAGTTTAAGAGGCGAAATAATAAAGAACTATGAATAAGAATTTAAACAGAAGAAGTTTTATAAAAATAACAACCGGAATGGGAGTTTGCGGATTGATAAGCGCATTTAATCCGACTATCGTTTGTGCAATGCAAAATTCTTTGAATAAAGATAAGAGAAAAAACGTCCTCAAAGGCTTTATCGTTACAGATACTCATTTCGGTTTGGTAAATCCATGCCAGCCCACTGTTGAACAACAGCGAGAAGCGATGAAAATTATTCGCCAAAGATTTGTAGATCTTGATGTGTTTATAGATACAGGTGATTCTTGCCATAACGGTTTAAGCAAAAATGCGGAACGTATAGCTAAAGAGAACTGGACGAAAATTATTTCAAACGGTTGCGGTCGAGTTCCTTTTTATCAAACGCCGGGAAATCATGATGTTATTCATAGTTCTAAAATCGATCCGGAAGAAGAGTACCAGAAGCTTGCCAATATGACTTGCAGGCCTTACTACAGCTTTGATATTAAAAACATACATTTTGTTTCGCTTCCCGAGTTAGTTCGTGATATTTATATAACAGAAGAAACAATAGCTTGGCTAAAACTTGATCTTGAGCTCAATAAAGATAAAACAATTATTTTTATTTCACATAACAGTATCAAGGGAACAAGTGCCGCCGGCAGGGAAGCTTCTGAGCCGGGAGAATTTGGAGTTATTAACAGCGATCAACTGAAAAAGATTTTCTTAAAATATCCTAAAATTATCGGTTGGATGCACGGTCACACTCATAGATACAATATTGTTGAACAAAATAACATGCTGCATGTTTCCTGCGGTATATTGGGACCAGATTTTTTTGGCGGAGAGCAAAAAGGGATTGGTGGAGTGTATTTTGAAATCCACCCTGACAAGTTTATTGTCAGATGTTTTAACATTTCCGAAAACAAGTTTCTTGACGAGATCGGTTTTCCTTCTTTATCTAAAAAACTCGAAATTAAAACATCTGTAAATAAATCGGCTAAGCCTGCATACAGCTACGGAACAGGTAAAATGAATGACGGACAAAAGATGGCGTTGTATAATCATCATTCATCAATTGACAAATCAGATTTATATGTAATGGCGAATAATACTTCTGAAATTAATGACGATCCTGATTTCCGCCTCTATGAAGAAAGAATCGTAAAAAATGTTGGAAAAGGTTGGATGCTTATGGGCGCTTCTGTAGGAAATCTTGAAGGACTGCAAGCTGAAAACAAGGTGTGGAAATGGGAGAATCCGGGTATTAGGCTTCTAAAACAAAAAGATTCATCTGAAATTGATGTGTGTATTCCGCCTGCACCAATAGGAAAAAGTATTTATTACAGGTGTGCGCCAAACATGAAATACAAGACGTCTTTAACTGTTGAAAGTCCCGTCGGAGGGCAAAAATGTATATTGCAATTGGAATTGCGGGATAAAAATGGAGATTTCCTTAAAATCTTAAAATCTCCGGAGTTTACTCTTAAAACCGGAAAGCATATTTACAGCGAAGATTTCTTTATCCCGAAATCTCCGGAAATTTCAAATATATATACAACTTCGCTAAGTGATAACACTTTGCAGCTTCTTGCGAGAGCAAAGTTTACCGGAATTAACGAAGAAATTATTATACATAATTTTAATTTCAAAAGTTTAAAACCCGCAAATGAAAATCCTGAAATAATTATTAATAATAAAATATATAAATTTTCCGGTAATATCAGTTCTGCAATACCATTTAAACTTGCAACGATTTCCACCAACAATGCCAGAAATGTCTTACAATGTAATATTGGGGGGAAAAGAAAAATTTCATGGCTTATCAGGCAAAAAAATATTGATTGGCAGGTGAGGAATGCTTCTGTTTCGGATAAGATGAACTATTTAGAAATAAAGTCTATGAGAAATATATATTCACCTGAAAATGAAGTCATAAT
>QMOL01000186.1 GCA_003648225.1 Chlamydiota bacterium | reverse complement strand
CTTCGGAACAGCCTGAAGCGCATAATTCGGCAAAGAATCTCGGCAGAGAATTTGTTATTTCGGTTGAAGGCAAAGTTGTCTCGCGCGGTGAGCAGATTAATTCCGACATGCCGACCGGAAGGATAGAGGTTCACGCCACGGGATTAGAGATATTAAATTCATCTGCGACTCCGCCTTTTCCTCTTGATGACGAAGAAGAAAGTGATGATACGCGATTAACTTATCGATATTTAGACTTACGCCGACCACACTTACAAAATGCGATTCAGACCCGTCATAAAATGGCACTGGCTGCGAGGAACTATTTAGATTCACAAGGATTTCTCGAGATTGAAACTCCAATACTCGCAAAATCAACGCCTGAGGGCGCGCGTGATTATCTTGTTCCCAGCCGTGTTCATCCGGGAAATTTTTATGCTTTGCCACAATCGCCGCAACTTTTGAAACAATTATTAATGGTAGCGGGAACGGACAAATATTTTCAAATCTGCCGATGTTTTCGCGATGAAGATTTACGAGCCGACCGCCAGCCTGAATTCACGCAAATTGATATGGAGATGTCTTTTGCCGATCAGGAAGATATTTTAAAGATCACAGAAGGATTTGTCGGCGCGGCTCTTAACGCCGCAGGAATTGAAGTTGAAGAAATTTTTCCAAGAATAACATATAAAGACGCGATGGAAAAATATGGATCGGACAAGCCCGACCTTAGATTTGATCTGCATTTCGTTGATATAAGTGATTTTGTTGCAGAAACAGATTTTAACGCTTTTAATGTCACACTCGCAAACAATGGAGTAATAAAAACCGTTCGTGTGCCGGGCGGAACATCACTCACAAGAAAACAGATTGACAAGCTTGGAGATATTGCCCGTTCGAGCGGAGCGAAAGGTTTACTCACGGTGAAATATTTATCTGAAAACAAAAAGCAATCACCATTAACAAAATTTCTTTCCGAAGAGCAGTGGAACGGAATTGATAAAGCGACCGGCGCGATTGAGGGTGATATACTTTTAATAATTGCTGATAAGGCTTTGATTGCGAATCCGGCATTAGGAAATGTCCGGAATGAGCTGGCACAAATGCTTAATTTAATCAATCAGAATGATTTCTCAATTATATGGGTTACTGATTTTCCTCTCTTCGCTTTTGACGAAAATGAGCAGCGATGGACAAGTGAGCATCATCCATTTACCTCCCCTCATCCCGACGATATAGATTTAATAGAATCATCTCCGGAGAGAGTTCGTTCATGTTCTTATGATTTAGTAATCAACGGATTTGAGGCAGCATCGGGGTCAGTTCGTATTCACAACAGTGAATTACAGGAAAGGATTTTCAACCTGTTAAAGTTAAGCGAAACGGAAATTAATGAGCGGTTTGGTTTTTTTATTAATGCTTTAAAATTCGGTGCGCCACCACATGCGGGACTCGCAATTGGGCTTGACAGATTAGCGATGTTGGCGCTCAAACGCGCAAGTTTGCGTGATGTGATTGCGTTTCCCAAGACGCAAAAAGCGACTGATTTAATGACCGAAGCGCCAACAGGAGTTAATGAGAATCAGCTTAAAGAATTAGAGTTAAAGATTGCTGTTACAGAGGGAAACTAAAAGATGTCAAAGCAAGAAAAAAAAGATAAAGATAAGAGGATATTTTTTAAAGTTATTCTTGCAGCTGTTTATTCTATTATTTCATTGCTCATACTTTGGATAATCATTCCTCCTATAATTGCTAACACATCACTTATCACCGGACCGATAGAGAGAAGTTTATCCAAAAAATTCAATGCTAAAGTAAATGTTCGTAAAATCAGAATTTCCAACTGGACATTAACACCTAAGTTAAGGATTTCTTCAATCGATTTTTACGAAAAAAAAACAAATATATTTTTGGCGTTTGTTGATGACGTGCGAATGGTTCTTTCGCCGTTTTCACTTTTAAAAGGCAAAATAGAAACAAAAAGAATAAATGTATCGCGTGTGGATGTTGAGTTGCCGTCATTAATGATACAACATTATTTGCTTAATCATAAATATATTAAGAAAACTTTTTTGGATGAGTCTTCAAATAAGATAGACCAATTTATGTCGTTTGTAAATGGTGTTATCACAATCAATGAATCGAACTCCTGGTCGGTGATTAATGTCAAGAGCGACTGTGAATTGCCGTTTATGAGCGAAGCGGGGATTTCTTTCAATTACTCTGTGAATACCGATAAAGAAATTATTAAAATAAATAAATTTCACGCGAGCGGAATTCGCACGATCCGGAAATTGGATTTTAACAATAGGAAATCCGCTTTTTATACTCTTGATCTTCCTATTGATTTAAACTTTACCGGAATGATCAAGCGCGATAACATTAACATTGCCCCCATCATATTAACACTTGAGACGAGTATAATTAATGCTTCGTACACTAAGAATTCTACAGGCACATTTTTTAATATTAACGCTACAGAGCAGAATTTCAACCGTATTGAGCGGTTATTTAATACAAGAACCAGAAACAACAAATTAGTTGATGTTTCGTTTAAACTCAAGTCGCACGCTGCCCCGGGCAAGAAAATGCACACCGATTGTACCGTGAATGTTAAGAGAGGAATATTCAGGAATGTGCCTTTCAAGGATTATTTAATGTCATTTAATTTAATAAATGATAAAATTATTTCTTTTGACAGCACAGCGAATGCCTGGAGCGGTAAACTTCATTTAAATCTTTTGGACAAGCCGGGGAAAGGATCAACTAATAACACACTTGTAGGTCATCTTTCCGCAACTCGTGCGGATTTAAACGCTTGTCTGGGAGGAATGAGCATGATGCCCGCGCGTGCCGGTGGAGAAATTAATTTTAAAATTAATTTTGATGTTGATAATATGGGTATCGCGCAGTTTATACACAACAAGCTTGCACAATTAGAGTTTAATCACGGTACTGGAGAAATTTGTTTATCAAACGCATATTTGAAATATTTTACAACTGAAAGATGGCAGTCAACCCGTGAAATACCAAAAATTGTTCGCCGCTTTTTAAATCTTGCCGCTAACATGACCGGAGCACCGCTTTCGCTTCCTATTTTAAACAAGCTGATCAAGCAATTTGAGATAAACAAGCCGCGAACAGTATTTGCGAAACTTAAAATCACCAATGGGAATTTAACAGCTCCTGAAATCAGAGCTGAAACCACTATCGGCACCTTATTAGCGAATGGAACTTGTTCCGATTCCGGCGAATTGAATTACAGTCTTGAAATCAATCTCAATGAAGACATTATTAAAAAATATGGTAATCATCCTTTACTTTCAATGTTCTTAAATAACGGCACACTTGAACTGCCGGTTATTCTTACCGGAACGCTTGAACAGCCGAACATCCAGCTTAATCTCACACCTGAGCAGCGGGAATTATTTGAGGAGCGGCTTACAAATATTGTTATGGAGTATGTAGAGAACAAATTAATAAAAAAAGAAGATAAAGCTGAGATATCGGATAAAACCATGAAATCTATTAAGAAAACCGTTAAAGGGCTGCTTAAACGATTTTTATAATTTTGCTTTTTAAACAATCTGAATTCATAAATGCACACACTTGACCACAGAAGAAATTTTTGTATTATCGCTCATATTGATCACGGTAAATCTACTCTCGCGGATAGATTCCTGGAACTTACACATACAGTAGAACAGCGTGATATGGTTGAACAAACTCTTGACGGAATGGATCTTGAGCGTGAGCGTGGAATAACGATAAAATCACATCCTGTTAAATTAGTTTATAAGCCTGATAATAATTCGGAACCGTACATTCTAAATCTGATTGACACCCCCGGACATGTAGATTTTTCTTATGAAGTTTCAAGAAGCCTTGCGGCATGCGAAGGCGCTATTCTTCTTGTCGATGCCGCTCAGGGCGTCCAGGCGCAAACCGTCGCGAATGTACATCTTGCACTCGATCACGACCTTGAAATCATACCTGTAATTAATAAAGTTGACCTTCCTGCCGCAAATGTTGACGGAGTTTTGGAGCAGGTGGTCGAGCTACTCGGAGTATCACCGGAAACAATATTAAAAACCAGTGCTAAAAACGGTATAGGGATCAAAGAATTGCTGGATAAAGTAATAGAGCTTGTTCCTCCCCCGAAATCACCTGATAGCGATGAATTAAAATGGATGATTTTTGATTCTCAGTATGATATTTACAAAGGAGTGATCGTATATGGTCGAGTATTTTCAGGAACCATTAAAAAGGGCGATAAAATAAGATTTATGTCCAATGGTTTAACGTTTGAAGTAATTGAACTCGGTATTTTCTCACCGCAGATGAAACCGGTTAATTCTCTGTCTCCAGGAGAAGTCGGCTATCTAACCGCCACAATTAAAAATGCGGCGGATGTTAGGGTCGGCGATACCGTAACACTTGACCGCAAACCTGCCGCGACTCCCCTGCCCGGTTACAAGGAGTGTCACCCAATGGTTTTCAGCGGATTTTATCCCATTGACGCGAGCGATTACGAAGAGTTTGCCAAAGCGCTTGCACGTCTTAAATTAAATGACGCATCGTTCCACTACGAGCAGGAGAATTCCGCCGCGCTTGGTTTTGGATTTCGCTGTGGCTTTCTTGGATTACTTCATATGGAAATAATTCAGGAGCGCCTTGAGCGCGAATATAATGTTAATCTTATTGCCACAACGCCGAGTGTTATATATCAGATTATGCTTAAAAACGGAGAGATTTTTGAAATTGACAATCCGCTTCATTTCCCTGACCCATCAGAAATTGAGCAAATTGAAGAGCCTTATGTTGACGCTTTTGTCGTTACACCCGTTAATAGAATAGGCGCGATAATGCGACTTGCCCTTGAGCGGCGGGGAACCATGAAAAACACCGAATCACTTGATGCCAGCCGTGTAATTCTTCATTTTGAAATGCCGTTGAACGAAATCATTCTTGATTTTTATGATAAAATTAAATCCGTCACTTCAGGTTACGGAAGCCTTGATTATGAGCATACCGGTTTTAAGCCGAGCGACCTTATCAAACTTGATATACTTATAAACGGTGAACCGGTTGATGCTTTTTCTTCAATCGCTCATCGAGAACGCGCCTATCAACGTGGTAGAGCTATAGCGGAAAAATTGCAGGAAGTTATTCCACGGCAGCAGTACGCTGTTGCTATTCAGGCCGCAATAGGCGGAAAAGTTATCGCGCGTGAAACTGTTCGCGCATTGAGAAAAGATGTTATTGCCAAATGTTATGGTGGAGACATCACAAGAAAACGCAAACTTCTCGAAAAGCAAAAAGCCGGTAAAAAAAGAATGAAACAAATCGGAAAGGTGAATATACCACAAAAAGCTTTCCTCGCAGTTCTACGCTCTGATTAAGTTCGCTGTTTGATTTTGGACGTTGGACGTTGGATATGTTCGGTGTTCGGTTGTAGCCGCTGCCGATGGCTGCGGATTTCGGCGATGCCGGAAAAGTATTCGGTATTTAGAATTTCAACTTGGATATTGGATATTCATCAATCTTCAGCACATAGTTCCCATAACTCCCATAGTTCCCATAACTCCCATAGTTCCCATACTGCAAAAAAAAGCCCCGCCGATTGGCGGGGCTTTTATTATTTTTTACTTATTTTGATCAGAAACTGATCAACAGATCTCCGGTGATTTCTACCATATCTGTATTCACTTGTCAGTCCTCCTTATGTACACTTCTACCTTATACAAGAGAATGCCAATCAATTTACGCGTCCAAAAAGCAATTGATAATTTCGACCTGACGTTATGCTATAAAAAACATAATCAAACAGATTATCTATTACTTCCTACAAACACGCATTGCCTGCATTTTGCATACAAGTAACGTACTTGGATAACTGTGAAAAGCCCATACTTTTCAGTTTAAGCTTTCCTGTATTATTTTATACTTTAACACCACTTCAGCAGCTAATGGCATGTTGTTAACTATCTCATCACCTCCTTTTTTGCCTGTATTCAAGCCGCTTGCAGCGCTATTTTCATTTTTGTTAAAATAGACTCTTATTAATGTTGAGATATAATACCATATCTTGATTGTTTTGTCAAGTGCATATCAATTTTTATCATTTGAAATGAATTCACAAACATAAGCCGCTGCTGCAAGTCCAACAGCTCCGGTTGTAAAGCAGCAGCTTGGCAATGGTTTTCCTTTTT